>DASWXG010000360.1:0-3352 GCA_036405615.1 Prosthecobacter sp.
AGGCGACAAAGATGAAATCGCCCGCCACATCAAAGCCCATCGGTTCGCAGGAGGCGTGGCCGGCGGCCCCTTCGGCATAGGGCAGAGTCACCTGCCATGCCAGACGCTGCTGGCCGTGGAGCCAGCCCTCATAGCGGGCCAGCACCGGGCCCATGGGTTTCCAGTGCTGGTTGGCCGCTCCGGCACGGGTGCCTCCGAGATAAAGGGTGTCCGTGGCGGAGTCGTAGCGCAGGCGTTTCACCTCCTGAAATTCTGGCGGATGCGGGAAGGTCTTCATGGAGGCAAAGTCCCACCGGGGATTTCCTTTTTCATCCAGCCCCTGGCTTGGGAAATAGCGCAGCCCGCTCTTCTGCGTGGCCAGCCACACGCCTCCGGCCCGGTCCACCCACCAGCCTTGCGCGGCAGACAGGTCCTTTCCTTCTCCGCGTTCATATTCCTCCGCATCGAAGGCTCCGTTGCCGTTGCCGTCGCGCCAGATCCAGGCCCCTTTTTCGGGCTGGTGGGGCGGCCAGGGCTCCTTGGCCCCAACCAACTTTTTGGCAATGAATCCAGAGGGAATGGCCACCTCGCCATCGGTTTCCGGCTGGAAGCGGTAGACCTGCAGGTGGTCCCCGTTCATGTCATTCACAAAAAGCACGGGGCGGCCCTGGATGCGGCGGATCCAGGCCCCTGCGGACCAGATGTGCAGGCGCGGGTCCTGCGGGTATTTCCGGCGTCCGAGCGTGTAGGCAGCGTAGCTGGCCTCGCGTCCAGGCTGCTGGTCAAAGTCCATCTGGAAACGTTCCTCCTTGGTGTAGGCGGAGTGCCCGTCGGCATCCAGATCCGCCATGTCCACAAAGGTAAGCCCGGAGAGCCGCCAGTTGAGCCTTTCACCGGCCAGGCGGTAGCTTTCCAAAACCGTGCCGCCGCCGCCGCTTTGCGCCGCGTGGGCCAGGTAGAGATTGTCCTGCGCATCACAGCCAATGGCGCTCACCTGGTTCAGCTTGCGATCGGCGACCTTTCCCGGGGTGCCCGCGGCAATGCCGCCCTGCATGCCGAAGCGGCCTGTCTCCTGCCACTTTCCCTCTTGGATCTCATGGAGAACGATCTGCTGGGAAACATCGTCCGCGAGAAGGAGCCGCCCTTTCGAATCGAAACAAAACGCGAGCGGGCGAAGCTCTGCTGCAAGGCCCAGCCACGTCGCCTTTCCCGTGCCGGGGTCCATCTTCAACAAGGCTGCCGGAGCGGTCTCCGAGGCGCGCAGCAGCATCCAGAGCTGCCCCTCCGGCCCCAGGCACAGCGGGCCGGTTCCCTCCACCGGCCATTCCGCCAGGGGCTGCATCGTCTCCGCATCATACACCTTCACGCTGGAGGCATGCGGGTCCGCCACATAGAGCCGCTTTTCATCGGCACAGATGCCGGGCAAGGCCCCCTTCTTCTCGGCAGGCACTTCGGCCACCACGAGAAAAGCCTCCTTCAGCGTGTTCCCCTTCCCGCCTTTGCCTCCCGGGAAAGGAGCACCCTGGGAGATATCGGCACGCTGGCGGCGCGAGATGCCGAACCACTGTTTGCCTTTCACCGGCCAGGTGGCCGCATCCACGAGCCCGCCGCGCTCATTGTGCACCTGGATGCCCAGGTAGAGATAGCGCGAGTTTGCGCCCACGGCAGTGCCGCCGTTGTTGCCCCAGCCATGGGTGCGCATGGCATAGCGCAGCAGTTCACCGTTCTTGTACTCGCCCGCATTGCCGCCGCCTTCGTCCCACTCCACATTGGTGAAGACGGTGCCGTCCGGCATCACGCACAGGGCCGCGATGTCCTGCTGGACCCACTTCCTGGCCCCGCCGTAAGAGTTGCCGATCCATGAACTGACCGCCTCCAAGGGCTGACTGGTGAAGTCCGCGCTGTGGAGTTGGAACAGTGAGCCCGGCAGAAAAAGCAGGCCGCCGAGGGCCAGAAACCGCGATGCGCTGAACCGCCCTCTGGCCCAGTGAGCGGAAAACGGTTTGCAGGTCTGCACGGGGTCTTGCTGGCACAGGCCATTTCTCGCAGCGGGCTTGGATGGAGGGGGAATCACAGAGAACCAAGCGTCGGCAGGGCCAGACTTTTTTCAATCCTTCCGCAGCCTTTTTGGCGATGCCATCCACCTATGAAACGGAGCCTTAAAGCCGCATCGACAAACGCGCGGCTGAGTTTTAATATCTGGTAGAAGTGATGCCACTCGGGTACAAAACCCCCGCACCATGAAGCGCCCCACCTCCGTCACCCTCATCGGCACAGTCTTCATCATTGCCGGTTGTCTCTCGGCTGCGCAGATGGTTTATGGCCTGCTCCACCACGCGTGGAATCTGAACTTTGCCGTGCTGATGGCACCCGTCGGATTCGGGCTTCTCAAAGGGCGCGCGTCTTCGCGCCTGTGGGCAAAGCTCTGGATCGGGCTGATCTCGCTGATGTTCGGCTTGCTGCTGATTTGCTACCCCTTCTTTGGAGATACCTACACGGTGGCCTGGCCCGAAGAACAGCTCACCGGATTCCAGCGTCACGCCGTGGCCGTGGGCCTCCCCACGGTGATTTTGCTCATCGCCTGGTGGATGTGGCGCAGCCTCACCTCTCCCTCCGCCACCGCCTATTTTGAAGAGGGCATTCCGGGCACAAGGTACTCCAAACCCTACCACGGCCCCGTATTCGATCCGGGAACCTATGGTGACTCCTGACGTTGAGAAGCATCAGGGTGCAGGTGGCACGTCCCGGCCTAAAGCTCTGGGCGACTTTCGCAAGCGGCTGCCCTCCATCTCCTTCCCGTTTTTCTCCTCTCCCAGGGGAGAGGCCGGGTGAGGGGTGGCGGCGAGGGCGGGAAGATTCCGTCTTCCGAATCCAATGCCTTCTGAACACACCGCCTCTCTTGCCAGCCTGCCAGCAAGGGCATTCAGGAGCAGCAACTCCGCTCCTCTTGCAAAGGGCCATCCCCCCACCGACTTCACAGGTCCTGCCAGTTCACCGTGGCGGCTTGTTTGGCAGACATGCCACGGCCTTCCTGGGCGCGGCGCAGGAGGGCGGCGTCCAGTTTGTCCTGGTCCGTCAGGGGCAGTTGCGCCCAGGGCAGCGTGACGTGGTGCTTGCTGCGGCAGAGCACGGCGTAGCGGATGAGCCCCTTCACAAAGGCGGCGCTGGAGGGGTAGCCGTTTTCCTTGGCAATGATGTCAGCGGCGTCGTCAAGGTCGGCGCCAATCTTGTAGGCTTTGAATCGGGAGGCCATGGCTGGGCAGATAGGTAGGGGGATGAAACAGTGTCAATCAAGAGATGCAGGGAACCGGTTAAACCGGCAGTCCCTTGCACAGAAGCATGAATTTGCGAAAATGTTCACATGAACATTTTA
>DASWXG010000361.1:0-2730 GCA_036405615.1 Prosthecobacter sp.
TTCAAGGACGGACCCTGGTTCTGAACGCGCGTGTCACAGCTCCGGCCGGAGCTTCGATCAGTTATGCGTGGCAGCGGGGAGAGGAAGACCTCTCCGATGGAGAACGCATCTCCGGCAGCAAGGATAAAACACTGAAGATCACGGAGATTGGCACGCCGGAATCAGAGACCTACACCTGCCGCGTCACCATGACCGTGGATGGTCAGAGTGCGACCCTCCCCCATGGCGATACCGAGGTGACCGTCCTGGAACCACCTTCCCTCGCCGCTCCCGTTTTTGCCGACAGGTATGTGGGCGAGCCGGTCAGCTATCCCGTTATAGCCAGCAATCATCCTTCCCAGTTCACCGCCACCGGCCTGCCTCCGGGAGTTGTGATCAACAAACAAACTGGTTTGATCTCGGGCAGTCCTATTGCCGCAAAACTGGTGCAGGGAGAAAACGTGGCTTACAGAGTCACTATCACTGTCAGCAATGCTGCCGGGAAGGACTCTAAATCTGCCGATTGGAAGATCCTGCCCCTTCCGGCAGGTCTGGCGGGCAGCTACCATGGCTTGGTAGCGCGTGAAGGTTCGCTCAATCGGGGGCTGGGCGGCAGCTTCAAACTCTCGGTCCAGCCCAGCGCTTCTTTCAGCGGTCAGCTGACTCTGGGCGCCAAGAAGCATGCCTTCACTGGCAAGCTTGAAGTCGCCGGCAACGGCACCTTGGCAGAGGCCACGATCACCATTCGTCGCGGGTCCGCGCTGGCTGATTTGAATCTGGTCTTCAGCCTGCACCCTGCCACAGGCGGGCTCTCTGGTACAGTGAGCTTCAACGGTAGCGAGGAGAGCTCCCAGATCACCGCCAGACGGTCCCCCTGGAGTAAGGTGGAAAAACCAGACGCCTATGTAGGCACCTACAACGCTGCCCTCCAACCTCAGTTACCGCCAGAGGTCCTGGCTGGAATTTACCCCGAAGGAGAAGGCTATGCCATTCTGAAAATCACCGCCACAGGGGTTGCGACCTGGTCCGGCCGCCTGGCCGATGGATCAGCCATCACTTGTTCCACCAACCTCGTCCAGGGAGGACAGGTGACGCTGCACTCCCTGTCCTACAAAAATACCGCCAGTGTGCAGGGCTGGAGCACCCTTTCCTCGCCTGGCAAAAATCTGGATGGCACCCTGGACTGGGTCAAACTCAACATCGAGAATCCGGGCAAAGAGCGAACCTACCAGGAAGGCTTCCCTCGGCACCCGATGACCGTGGTTGGAGGTGTCTATACTCCTCCGCCCGGCGGGGAACTGTTGCCTGCTCTTGCCCCAACCTCATCCAACGCCCAGATCACCTTCGTCTGCGATGGAGCCCTGGAACCGTTCACGCAGAGCTTCTCACTGACCCCAGGAGGGAAAGTGACGATGCCGATGAATGACACCAAGCTGAAGCTGCAACTGAATGCCAAGACCGGCATCTACAATGGCAGCTTCACCCTCACTGAGCCCGATCCGACCAGCCTTCTCGAGGTGAAGCCTAAGGTGACACGTGGAGCGTCCTTTAGCGGAGCCCTCATTCAGCGGCTGGGGCGTGGTGCGGGCTACAGCTTGGTGCCTCGTCTGCCAGCCCGGGCTGGTGAAAAAACTACCCAAACACCTTTGTTTTCAGGGAGCGCATCCCTCACTAAAGCAGTGTCCGACAACTGACGGAACGGCCTGGTGCGGCGAATGAAAAGGCCTGCCTGTGGAGCGGCAAGCCCAGCCATTTGTTTCACGGAAAAAAAGAGGAGCGGATGACCACAGGGGCAGGATGCCCAGGAAGCGGCCAAGCTCAAGGCCCCCCCAGCGCATGCCGCAGGTCTTCCGTGACCTCGTCCGCCAGAGCATGCACTGCTGGGCTGAGCCTGCAAGCCAAGGCCAAGTTACTGTTTGCGTTCCAGCGCCGGCTTCCAGCCTGGCTGCACTGCGGGATTCAACTCCTGCAGCAGCCGGGCATGTTCGGCGGCCACCGGCATCTCATCCTGATCCTGGGCGATGTTGCGGGTTTCATCCGGATCGGCACGGTGGTCATACAGCTCCGTGGCAACGGTCTTGCCCGAGTCCCAGTCACGCCACTCGGTGTAGCGGTAGTGTTCCGTGCGGATGGAGTAGCCCATGTGCGTGGGCACACCCGCTGGTGTTTGGTTGTAGTAAGCCGGGCGTGGGTGCTGGGTCAGCGCGATTTTCCGCACGGTGGCTGAGGCATCCTTCAAGACCGGCACAAGACTGACACCTTCCACCTGGGCGGGCGGAGGCAGATGGCACAAGGCAGAAAGGGTTGGATAAAGATCCAGCAATTCCGCCAGTGCCTCCGTTTTCTTTCGCGCAGTGCCAGCCCCCGGCATGGCGATCATCAGCGGCACCCGTGCATCCAGATCAAAGTTGGAAGTCTTGGCAAACAGGCTGTGCTCTCCGAGGTGGTAACCGTGGTCGGACCAGAAAACGATGATGGTCTTCTCCGTGAGTTGCAGCCGATCCAGCTCATCCAGCACCTTGCCGACCTGAGCGTCCAGGTAGCTGATATTGGCCAGATAGCCGTGGCGAATCTCACGGACGGCTTCGTCGCTGAGTTTGCGTTTTTGCGCGGCCCTCCCGAGGATCTCGCGACTGTCATGCCAGGCGATGCGGGGTGCGGCATCCGGCCATTCCGGGTTGGCGGGCAGAGGGATGTCCGGGCGTTTGTAGAGATCCCAGTAGCGTTTGGGTGCATTGAACGGGGAATGCG
>DASWXG010000362.1:0-8719 GCA_036405615.1 Prosthecobacter sp.
CGTTACGACCTAAGTTCGCAACGCTGGAGACTGAAAGTTTCTGGCTCTTTGCGAAAATCTGCGTGGCGTGCCCTGCCAAAACGGGGCACGCCATCTTTTGTCAAACGTCTGCGAGCGCCCGCCGTGCCGTGTGCCGCGTCCTGTTCAGCATCTCCAAGATCTCATTTCCCGCATGACTCCCCAGGAAGAAATCCAGCAGCAACTCAAAGGAGGCAGCGTGACAGCCGCCATCGCGGCCACCAAGGCGGCCATTCGCAAGGCGCCCACAGATCCTGAACTCCGGTTCATGCTGTTTCAGACCCTCAGCCTGGCAGCCGATTGGGAAGGTGCTTCCAACCAGCTGGTGGCCTACTCTGAACTTGTCGGCAGGCAGTCTCCTCTGCCGGTGGTGTTCAACGACGTCATTCGCGCGGAAGTCCGGCGCAAGCATGTCTTTCTGGGAGAAGAGGCCCCGACCATCTTTGGAGAGCCGCCCGAGTGGGTTTCGTATCTGGTCCAGTCGCTGGCCAAGTCGGCCAAGGGCAACTACGCCGATGCCATCCGCCTGCGTGCGGAGGCTCTGGAACTCGCGCCTGCCGTATCAGGTTCCATCAATGGCCAGCCCTTCGAATGGCTGATGGACGGGGACAGCCGTCTCGGCACGCTGATTGAGGCGATTTTCAACGGCCAGTATTACTGGGTGCCCCAGGCACGGGTTCGCAGCATCACTTTGGAAGAGCCGACGCATGTCCGTGACGCGGTCTGGACGGCGGCGGAGCTCGCTCTTGAAAACGGAGCGCGCATTTCCGCTTTCATTCCGACCCGCTACCCTGGCGCGGCAGGCTGGAAGTCTGAGCTTCAAAAGCTGTCCAGGGAGACCGACTGGGAGTCTCCGGCTGAAGGTTTCTACATCGGGACCGGCCAGCGTGTTCTGATGACCGACAGCGGAGAGTTTCCGCTTCTCGACATCCGCCAGATCGAGTTCAACGCAGCCTGAGCCCTCCACCTGCGAAATGATTGAAGAAGCTGAGAGCCGTCTGCCCTGTCTGCTCGACAGGCTGATTGACGAGGCTCCTTCACAGGAGGTGGGGCCGGCCCACCGGCGTTCGGTTTCATTGAAGGAGTATCGCATGGCCGTGCTGCGCGACCTGCGCTGGCTGCTCAATTCTCCCCGCCATCTGAAATCCGAGGCCCTATACGATTTTCCCGAAGTGGCGAAATCCGTGCTCAACTACGGCACCCGCGATCTCGCCGGACTGACTTCTTCCGCCTTTGATCCCCTGCAAATCGAGTCTGAACTCCGCGATGCCATCCTTCACTTTGAGCCGCGCATCATCGCAGATTCGCTGCAGGTGCGGCTCATTCACGATGCAGCGGATGACGGCAAAATCGCTTTTGAAATCAACGGCCAGCTGTGGGCTCTGCCCTATGCCGAACGCATTCTCTTCCGCACAGAAATGGACCTGGAAACCGGTGCCTGCGAGCTCTCCATTCTGACATGAACCGGGCCTTTCTCGAGTTATACAACGAAGAGCTCCGGCACATCCGGGAGCGTGCGGCGGAGTTTGCCGTTTCGTATCCGAAGATCGCCGGACGTCTAGCCCTGGACAGAGATGCCCGGGATGCATGCCCGGACCCGTTTGTGGAGCGGCTGCTGGAGGGGTTTGCCTACCTGGCCGCACGTGTGCAGCTGAAACTGGAGGCCGAATTCCCAAGGTTCACCCAGGGCATTCTGGAGACGGTGTATCCGGACTACATGGCACCCTGGCCCTCGGCTGGCGTCATCCGCATGGAGCCCAACTGGAACGACAAGGCGCTCATGGAAGGGACGGTCGTCCGGCGCGGAACCCGCCTCAACTCGCTGCGCACCAAAGACGAGGCGACCACCTGCACCTTCGTGACGGCCCATGATGTGAAGCTGTGTCCTTTCAAAATCGAGGACAGCAAGAAGGGGGCGGAATACCACACCCGCACTCTCGGGGAACTGAACGTGGGGAAATTCTGCGCCAGTGCACGTGCCGCCCTGCGGATTCGCATCCAGCTCCAGGCTCCGGATGACCAGTCGCTGAAACAGGTGTCCTGTGACCGCCTGGTCTTTTATGTGCACGGGGAAGATCACCTGCCGGCCTCGGTCATCGAGCAGATTTTTGCTCATGGCCAGGGTGTGCTCGTATGCGAGCCGGGGGATGTCCGGCACCGCAGCAGCACCTGGCTGCCGGTGGATTCGCTGGAGCATGTGGGCTTTGCGGAAGATGAGGCGATGCTGCCGGTCAGTCCCCGGGGCTTTGAAGGGCATCGCATCTTGAGGGAGCATTTCCTGCTCCCTCAGCGCAATCTGTTCTTTGCTGTGCGCGGCATGCAGGCGGCGCTTGCCAAGCTGCCAGGACGTGAGGCCGATGTCATCATTCCGCTGGCGGAAAGGAATGACAGCATGGTGGACTTTGTCTCGGGAAAGCTGTTTCAGCTCAACTGCACCCCGGTGGTGAATCTGTTTCGCAAACGTACTGACCGTATCCCCGTGGGGCCAGGTTTCACCGAGTTTCAGGTGGTGGTGGACCGCCTGCGCACGCTCGACTACGAGGTGCACTCGGTTCTTGAAGTGACGGGCTATAGCAAGACTTCTTCGGAGCAGCAGCCTTTCCACCCTTTTTATCTCCAGCCGATGCATCATCCCCGGCAGGGAGGGTTTTATTCGGTGAACCGGCTGCCCCGCACGCTTTCGGAAAACGAGAAGAAGTTTGGAGCCAAGTCCACCTATGCGGGCAGCGAGGTGTTTCTGACATTGGTGGATCCCTCAGCCGCCCCGTTTTCGCCGAATCTTGAGCAGCTTTCGGTGGAGGCCTTGTGCACAAACCGGCACTTGCCGCTGAACATGCCGAAGGGCCTGGGAGACACGGATTTTGTGCCGGAGGAGCATCTGCCCGTACGCGGCATCCGCTGCCTCTCCGGGCCTACTCCGCCGCGTGCGTCCTTTGCAGAAGGGCGCCATGCCTGGCGGGCGATCAGCCATTTGTCACTCAACTACCTTTCACTGGTGGAGAAGGGGCCGGACGGCGCCGAAGCCTTGCGTGAATTGCTGCGGCTTTACATCCTCAATCAGCCTAACCAGTCGGTCATCGAAGGCATCCATGGCATTGCGAGCCGCCCTGCGCTGGCCCGCAGTCCGGGCGGTGGCCCGGTGGCGTTTGTCCGGGGCATCGACATTGACCTGACACTGGATGAGGACCGCTATGCGGGCAGCGGCATTTTCCCTCTGGCCAGCGTGCTGGACCAGTTCTTTGCGCGGCAAGTTTCGCTGAACAGTTTCACGCGCCTGACGCTGAAAACGCTGCAAAGAAAGGAGGTGATGTCGTGGCCTCCGCGAGTGGGCAAGATCCCGATCGTCTGATCGAAGAACTGTGCGCCGAGCCCTGGAAGCATGACTTCTTCCAGGGGCTGCGTGCCATCGAATGCGCTTTTGCCGACCGGCCGCGCATCGGCCGTTCCCGTACGTTGCGGGATGATGCGCTACGTTTCAGCCAGTTGCTGTCGCTGAGTTTTGCCACCTCCACGCTGTCCCGGTCGCAGGTGGAAAACCAGCCCCGCCGGCTGACGGTGCGTTTCACCGGGCTCACGGGGCCGCATGGTCCGCTGCCGCTGCGCCTCACCGAGTTTATCCGCAACCGTTTGCGGGGCATCTACGACCATGACATCCAGGGCACGGCGGCGGATGCATTGAGCGAGGGCGGCATTGCAGCCCCCAAGGATTCGACGCTGGCGGAGTTCCTCGACATCTTCCATCACCGGATGATCTCGCTCTTCTACCGGGCCTGGGCAGTAGCGCAGAAGACGGTGGACTTTGACCGGGAGGAGGACCGTTCCTTTGCCGAGTGGACGGCCAGCCTGTTCGGCATGGGGCTTCCGGCCTTGGACGGAGTAGATTCCATTCCCACCTGGCAGAAGCTTCCGTTTGCGGGACACCTGGCCAATCAGAGCCGCCACGCCAGCGGGCTGGAAGGCGTACTGGCAGATGTTTTTTCCACCCGGGCCGAGGTCATTTGCCTGACCGGTCACTGGATGAAAATCCCGCCTTCACAACTTTGCCGCATGGGGAAATCAAGGGAGCTTGGCACCCTGGGAAAATCCTGTGTCATTGGCTCTGCTGTCTGGGACCGCAGCATGAAGTTTCAGATCCGTCTGGGACCGATGTCGCTGGACCAGTTTGAAAAATTTACCCCGGGCAGCCGCAGCCATCAGGCGTTGCATGACTGGGTCGCCTACTACACGCGGCGGGAGTTTTACTGGGAGGCGACCATCCTTCTAAAAAAACAAGAAGTTCCCAAAATAAGTCTTGGCCAGTCTGGCCGCCTTGGTTACACCACATGGCTCAGCAGTGTCGCCTTTAAGCAGGATCCTGGTGACTACCGTGTCCGTGGCGGCGGTCTGACCCCTGCGGAAAATTCGTGAACCCCCGTTTCCGTTTTTCTTTTCACTTAAGCAATCCCCCAGATTCACATTATGTCTGAAATTCGTCCCGGTGATCTCTTCGGCAGGCTCAACCGCCTGGGTTACAAGTCCATGGAAAGCGCAGCCACGTTTTGCAAGCTGCGCGGAAACCCGAAGGTGGAACTCATCCACTTTCTTCACCAGATCTTGAACGAGCAGGACAGCGACATTCACCGCATCGTCCAGCATTTTGAGATCGATCCCTCAAAGCTCAGCACTCACATGCAGCGTTCGCTCGACATGCTGCCGCGCGGAGCCAGCAGCATCAGCGGTTTTGGCCAGACCTTGCGCGAGGCTGTGGAGCAAGGCTGGGTTTACGGTTCCCTGATGTACAAGCAGGGCAAGGTGCGCACAGGTCACATCATTGTCGGGGTCCTGAAGAACCCCGGTCTCAGCGGCCACTTGCAGGTCGTCAGCGACGAGTTTCGCAAGATCAAGGTGGACTCCCTGACCGATGACCTGGTCAAGATCATCACAGGATCGCCTGAAGACGGCATGACCGAAACCGTGGGGGACGGCGCGGTGCCCGGGGAAGGCAGCGGAGCCGTGCAGGGCGATTCCAAGCAGGGCAGTTCGCTGGCCCAGTTTTCTGTGGACCTCACCGAGCGCGCCCGCAAAGGCGAGATTGACCCCATCCTGGGCCGTGATGAAGAGATCCGCCAGATCGTAGACATCCTGATGCGCCGCCGCCAGAACAACCCCATCCTGACGGGTGAAGCGGGCGTGGGCAAGACAGCCGTGGTGGAGGGTTTTGCCTTGCGCATCGCCAGCGGTGATGTGCCCCCGGCTTTGCGCGATGTCACGCTGCGCACGCTGGATCTTGGGATGCTGCAGGCGGGGGCCAGCATGAAGGGCGAGTTTGAAGAGCGTCTGAAAAAGGTGATCGAAGAGGTGCAGGCTTCGCCCAAACCCATCATCCTGTTCATTGACGAAGCCCACACTCTCATCGGCGCAGGCGGCCAGGCTGGCCAGCAGGATGCCGCCAACCTCCTCAAACCTGCGCTGGCGCGCGGAACTCTGCGCACCATTGCCGCAACCACCTGGGCGGAGTATAAAAAGTACTTTGAAAAAGACCCGGCGCTGACCCGGCGCTTCCAGGTGATCAAGGTGGAAGAACCGGACGTTGAGAAAGCCGTGCGTATGATCCGCGGTCTGGCTCCTGTGCTGGAAAAACATCACAAGGTTCCGGTCCTGGATTCTGCGCTGGAATCTGCCGCACGTCTTTCCGGGCGTTACATTCCTTCCCGGCAGCTGCCTGACAAGGCTGTCAGCCTCATTGACACAGCCTGTGCGCGGGTGGCCATCAGCCAGCATGCCACACCGGCATCCGTGGAGGATGCGACACGCCACATCGAGGTGCTGAAAGCCGAACTGGATATTCTGGACAAGGAAGGGGCCATTGGTCTGGACCACCAGAAGCGTAAAGATGACATCGCCGCCAAGGTGGCCTCGGAAGAGGAACGCCTGGAGGGATTGAAAGCGCGTTGGGAGCAGGAAAAAGGTCTTGTGGACAAGCTCCTGGCCGCGCGTGCCGAATTGCAGAAGGCCGGCGCTGAAGGCAGCAATGGCGAAGGCAAGGAAGGAGTTCTCGCCGGCTGCCTCGCCATTGAAAAAGAACTGGCGGAACTCCAGGGAGAAAACCCGCTGGTGTTTCCCCATGTGGATGAGCAGGCCGTCGCTGCGGTCATCTCGGACTGGACTGGGATTCCGGTGGGCCGGATGGTCAAAAACGAGATCGAACAAACGCTCAAGCTGGCCGACATTCTGGAGCGCCGGGTCATTGGCCAGCGCCACGCTCTGGACACCATTGCCCGCCGTGTGCAGACCAGCCGCGCGCGTTTGGACAACCCCAACCGCCCCATCGGCGTCTTCATGCTCGCGGGCCCGTCAGGTACCGGCAAGACAGAGACCGCCCTCACCCTGGCGGAGACACTGTTCGGCGACGAAAGCAGCCTCATCGCCATCAACATGAGCGAGTTCCAGGAAGCCCACACCGTTTCCACACTGAAGGGAGCGCCTCCCGGCTATGTTGGTTATGGGGAAGGTGGCAAGCTCACGGAAGCCGTCCGCCGCCGCCCTTACTCGGTGGTGCTTTTGGATGAGGTGGAAAAAGCGCACTCCGACGTGCACGAGATTTTCTTCCAGGTCTTTGACAAAGGCTGGATGGAAGACGGCGAGGGCCGTTTTATTGACTTCAAGAACACCCTCATCATCCTGACCAGCAATGCGGCACAGGATGTCGTGACCAGCCTGTGCAAGGATCCGGATCTCATGCCGGATGCCGAGGCTCTGGAGAAGGCCATGCGCACCCCGCTGACAAAGGTGTTCCCGGATGCGCTGCTGAACCGCCTTGTGGTGGTGCCCTACTACCCCATCAGCCAGGAAATGCTGCGCACCATCATCAAGCTCAACCTGCGCAAGGTTGAGAAGCGGGTGCGCGAGAACCACGGCATTCCGTTCGTCTATGGCGAGGAGGTTGTGGACCTCATCGCCCAGCGTTGTGGTGAACTGGAGCGCGGGGCCCGTCTGGTGGACGCCCTCATCACCAACACACTCCTGCCGGAAATCGGCCGTGAGTTCCTGACCCGCATGATGGAAGGCCAGCCTCTGGAAAAAGTCACCGTCGGCGTCAAAGACGGCGAATTCAGCTTCGAGTTTTAATCCCCCCAAATTCCATGAACACAGTCGCTGCTACAAGCTCCGGTGCCGGGTACAATCTGACTTGCGCAAAGCAGGCCTGCGCCAATGCCTTGTCAAAGATGAAAGGCGTTAACTGGGACCAGTATCGCGGTCATGCCTCGTATGAAACGAGGACTGCGTCACCGGATTTTTTTGACCGCAATCTCTACGCGGAGTTTGGCGGCATCCGGGGCAAGTACGACAGTGCCTGCGGGCAGATCAAGGTCGAACGCCTGAAATGCATTGGCCGTATGGCGGAACAGAAAGGGCTGGGAAATTGCGGCGAATTTGCCAACAGCGCTTTTGCCCATTTATCCGGCAAGGTCCGCCCGTTGGAAGTGGTCCACTTCCCTCCCGGTGCAGGTGATCACCAGTTTGTCATCATTGGTCGTGATCAAACCAGCCCCCTGGGGGATTATACAAGGTGGGGCGTCGACGCTGTCATTTGCGATCCCTGGGCTCAGGGCTTCAAAAACGATCCTGAGTACGGAGCTTATCCGGCCAGCCAGTTCAAAGACAAGATGTCGGCGATGGTGGGTCAGCCTTCGAGTTCTCTGGTTCGGATCGCTGGGGAGTTGTAATCCAGGCCTGGCCTGTTTATTCTATATCCATGACATGTGCTGGTGTTTCGGCCCATGTCAGCCTCTGTCTTCTGCAAATCCTGGAATCATTCGAGATGAAATTCGTGCGCCTTGTCCTTCTGACGGGAATCTCGCTGATGCTGCCTGCTTACGGGCAGGACCAGTACCGCCATTTTGCGCCGACCAAGGATGTTGCCATGCTGGTGGACGTCTCGGTTTCCGTGCGTGCAGACAAGGGCGGGCATGAAGGGGCCAAGGGCATCATTCAGGAACTGCTGGCCGGAAGGCCTTTTTCAGACCCGGCTTGGGCCATGGAAGCAGGCAGCCCTGAAATGAAGGACCTGTTTGCTTCCTACCTTGGAGAAACGCCGTCTCCGGCATCTGCGGAGATGCGCCCGCTGATGGCTGCAGGCAACAGCTTCCTGAGCCTTCCGGTAGGCAAGCTGTCAACGGTGCTCAATGGAGAAGTGAACCGGAAACTGCGTGACATCCAGAGCATCGATGAACTGGTGGCCGAGGGTTATCCCAAGGAAATGAATGACACCAGTACCTGTTACTGGTTTGCCATGGCCCAGGCGGCGGACACGCTTTCCCAGCGGTCACGCCTTGGTTATTATCTTTTTGTGGTGTCCGACGAAGAGGATGATCCCGACTACCGTGCCGACGGCCCACCCAATCACACGAAGGCCGATTATGACCGCTATCTGAAGGAGCTGGCTCCGCAGTATCCGGTCGAATCCATCCGCTCCTCCATTGCCAAATATTTCTTGCCCGCCCGCCCCAGTACCCGGAATGCGGAAATGTTCACGCCGCGTGACAGTTTCAAGCAGGTGCTGATCGCCCGCTTTTACCAGAAAGGCCACCGGGAGGTAAGCACCAGCGCCCGGCACCAGAAGGTCCGTATCTCCTGGTATGCCATGGGCGTGGCGCCTGAGAAGGTGCTGGTGCTGCGGGAGCCACCGCCGCCTGCGCCCGGAGTCCCTGCACCTAAACCC
>DASWXG010000363.1:0-2772 GCA_036405615.1 Prosthecobacter sp.
GTTTCAAAAGGTGGTGGTGACGTATTTCCCAGGGCTGAGCTTTTGCTCGCCATCCCAGCGGTAGGCTACCAGCGGTCCGCCCTTGGCCACGCTGTAGTCCAGGCAGGCGACATTGTCGGCCAGCGGCGCTTTCACCTTGGCAGCGGGCATCCAGTAGTGGCCGAAAAAAACCGGCGGCTCATGAGCCCCGTAGCGGGGAATCCTGCGAAGCTGAAAATCTTCTGCATCGCCCTCGGCTTCAAAAGGTTCCGGCATGGCCAGGCTGGTCACCCTGGCTTTTTCGGGAATATCCCACCAGCGCACCCGCACGCTCTTGCGAGGAGTGTTCTCTTTGTCGTGAAAAACAAGGCCAGAGGGCATCGCCAGTTCGGGACCTTTGAGAACATTCTCCACAGCCCGGAATTCCGGAGTGCCCCGGGTGGCACAAGCCTGCAGGAAATCCGCGTCTTCAATGCTTTTCCCAGCCAGCCGCGAAACGCGTTTCACATCCCAGCAAGCGTGAACCGCCCGGAATCCGCCCAGATCCAGAAACATGGGCAACCGCTTCATCCACAGCTGCCACTCGTTCCATTCCTCAGGGTGATCCTGAAATTGTGCCAGAGTCGCCCTCTGGCCGTCCTTGTTGTGTTTCGCAGTTCTCAGAAAATCTCCGCGTCCGTCCGGAGTCAGGGCGCAAATGCAGTTGTACTCATGGTTGCCCATGATCGCCAGGGCATCGCCGCCCTCCACCATGCCACGAACTGTGTGAAGCACTTCACGAATGGCGGGGCCACGGTCGATATAGTCCCCGAGAAAGACCACCCTGCGGCCTTCGGCGTGTCTCCAGGTTTCGCCCTGCCGGCGGTAACCCAGCCTGTCCAGGAGCTCGGTCAGCCTTCCGTGCTGGCCGTGGATGTCTCCAATCAAATCGTAACCTTGCTGTTTCATCTTTATCTGCCTGAAGATGCCCTCTTCCGCAGATTGCAAAACACCTGTATTTGCAGGATACATGACTCTACAGTCATGTTTGAAAATCTCTTCTCCAAAAGCGGCCTGACCCTCGACCGCATGCGCAGTTTCATGCAGATGGCGCAGGCGGGCAGCATCGCCAAGGCCGCTCCCGAAGACACCAACCGCCAGAGCCAGATCAGCCGCCAGATCCGGGAGCTGGAACAATTTTTCGGTGCCCAGCTTACTCGCCGCAGAGGCAAGACCCTGTCACTTTCCCCGGCAGGAGAACGCCTCGCCACGCTCATCCGCGAGCAGCTTCAGGATCTCGAAGATTTCCGCCTGGAACAGGCGGGCCAGGCCAAAGCGTTTAGCATCGGCACCGGTGCCAGCGTGCTGGAGTGGCTGGTCATGCCCGCCCTGCCGGAGATTGCAAAAGTTCTGGGCGGTGCCACGCTGAGTGTGGGCCCCTACCGCAGCCGGAACCTGGCCGAGGCTGTCACAGACGGGCGGGTGGACTTCGCTGTCATCCGGCAAGATGCCCTTGCCCCGAATGCACGCGCTGAACGCCTGCTAAAACTGGGGTTTGTCCTGTGCATTCCGCGTCACTTTCTCAAGCCGGGCGTTTCGGAGCGGGAAGCCTCCCTGCCCCGCATCTGGCAAACCCTGCCCTTTGCGGCGGGACGGGATGGAGGCCAGCTGGACCAAGCCCTCCGCCAGGCCATGGCGGAGGCAGGCGTGGACTTCCAGCCTCAATTTGAGTGCGGCTCCATGCTCCAGGTCAGGCAGCTGGTGGAGATGGGTGCCTGCGCCGCTGTCCTACCCAAGATTGGTGTCCATGGCCTGGACGAGAGCCAGGTCCTGCAGACGCCTTTCTCGCCGTTGAAAGACTATGGGCGCGGACTGGTGCTTCACTGGAACGAGCGTCAAATGCGAAGGCGCGGCGTGGACCAAAGCCACATCCGCGCCATCGTAAAGCTGCTCAGGGATTCCGGCAGAAGCCCCACTGAAAACGGCACCCGGGCGGCCACAGCGGTCTGAAAAGGGTCACTTCTTCAGGTTTTTCACGCATTCTTCGTCGGCCGGCACCGGGCTGCCGGTCTTGTCCACCGGGTGGTTGAAGAGATAGTGCCAGACATCCTCGTGCAGAAACTTGCCCTCAGCGTTTTTGGCCGAAGATCCGCCTGGGGTGACGAGGCCATGAGCGCGCTTGGCGTCGCCTTTGACATCGAAGGTGGAAATGAGACGGCGTGTATTCGTGTAAGGCGGGCCGCTAATGTCCACATCCACAATCGCGCCAAACTGGTTCAGCCCCATCATCTCCCAGGAGCGGCAGTAGTGGTCCCCCGTCCAACCGCTGTCCAGCACATGGCTGAAACCGAAGTAACGGTTGGCTGGCGTGGCTGATGGCAGGCTCTGCCAGCTTTCCAACTGGTCACGCGGACCGCAGAAACAAACGACCCGGTCCACCTTCTGATGTTTGGCAAAACGAGCCGCACTGGTGGCCCCGTGAGAAGCGCCGGAAACGATGACCTTGTCCCAGTTCAGACCGTCACCTTTCTCATTGATGAACTGCTCCCATTTGCCCTGGGGGTTTTCCCTGGCCAGCCATTTTACAAATTGGAACGCGCGCTCCTGCATGCCATCGGCCTTGGGAATGTCGCAGAGGTCAGAGTGATCTTCACCCGTGGTGGCCTCCAGCCGGAGATTGCCGAGCGTCTTGCCATCATCACGCCGGGCGGCGGGAATGATGCCGAACCATTTGTTAGCGTAATGTACCTGGATGGCATGAAGCCCGTAGCTGTTGAGGCGCTCAAAAAGCGGGCCGCTGTACCCCATCAGCCA
>DASWXG010000364.1:0-2529 GCA_036405615.1 Prosthecobacter sp.
ACCATGAAAGCTGCCACCTGTGCCATGGCCAGAAGGTGGTCAGCCAGCCGAGGCAGGTATTGCAGGCCATCCCCGGCTTGGTGGTGAAGGAACTGCCGGAAAGCAACTGGTGTTGCGGCAGCGCAGGCATCTACAACATCACCCAGCCGGAACAGTCCGCCAAGCTGCTGAAACGCAAGGTGGAAAACATTGGCAAAACCGGGGTGACTGTGGTGGCAACGTCGAATCCGGGCTGCCACCTGCAACTGGCCAACGGCCTGGGCAATCCGGTCCGGGTGACCCAGCCGGTGACATTGCTGGCCAAAGCCTACCGGGCAGAAGAGGGTGATCGGGCGTAAGGAATGCCTGTGAAGGGGGACGCGCCAAATTCTTGTCTGGCCTTGAAGCGCCGGTTTTGATAGGCTTTTTCCGCCTGAAACAAGGCCCCGGCGCGGCCATAAAACAGGCTGAGAAAGGGCGGCTAAACGCCGCTGCGCCGCGTTTTTGTGTGTAGAATAGTTTTCAACAATCGCTCAACGTTTTCGTCAGACCCCCTGCGCTCGTATTGCGTTATAAACCTCATTGATATGAAAACCCCCTTAAGACTGACTCAAATCCTGGCTGCTGCGGGACTGTTGACTTTCGCCATCCTGCCCGGCCACGCTGACATCAAGAAGCCGGATGCAAAAATCGCCGCCAGCGAGTTTCATTCTCGCTTGCAGAAGGATGAAACTCCGCTGCCCAACGGCGGCCAGATGCAGATGAGCTACGCCACGGTGGTGGACAAGATCCTCCCCAGCGTGGTGACCATCTTCGCCTACGGTGGCAAGGCCGCGAACCAGCAGCCCCGCATGGAAGACCTGCCGCCCCAGCTGCGCCCCTTCTTCCGCTTCCAGGAAGAGGATGAAGATCAGGAGCCGCAACAGCCGCGCAATCCGCGTGGACGCCGCAACCCGCGCAATGAGGCTCCAGATCGGCCCAATGGCGTGGGCTCCGGTTTCATCGTCTCCAGCGACGGTTACATCATGACCAACAACCACGTGGTGGGGGATGCAGACAAGATCGAGGCTGTGGTGGAAGTGGACGGCGTGTCCCGCACCTACCTGGCCAAAGTCATCGGCACGGACCCGCTGACAGATGTGGCCCTTATCAAGGTGGATGCCACCGACCTCCCGCGCGCCACGCTGGGTGACAGCAGCAAGCTGAAGGTGGGCGACATCGTGCTGGCCGCAGGCGCGCCGATGGAACTGAACCGTTCCGTGACGCAGGGCATCGTCAGCGCCTTGGGCCGCAGCGGCATGGGCATCGTCAGCAGCGGTCGCACGGCCGGTTATGAAGACTTCATCCAGACAGATGCCTCCATTAACCCTGGCAACTCCGGCGGACCGCTCGTGGACGGACTGGGCCGTGTGGTAGGCATCAACACCGCCATTCTTTCCCGTTCGGGCATGAACGCCGGCATCGGCTTTGCCATCCCCGTGAACATGGCGCTGCACATTGTGGAAGACCTCATCGACAACGGTGCTGTGCGCCGCGGCCGTCTGGGCATCGAGCTGATGGATCTGGACCGTGAGAAGGCCGAGATCCTGGGCTTGAAAGACCAGGGCGGCGTGGTGGTGAAAACCGTCATCAAAGGCACCCCGGCTGAGAAGGCCGGCATGGAGCCAGGAGATGTCGTGACCGCCATTGACGGCCAGCGTGTGGACGGCAGTTCCAAGCTTCGTCTCATCGTCAGCGGTCGCAAACCGGGCACAGCCGTGAACCTCACGGTGCTGCGCGATGGCAAGACCGTGCCGGTGACAGCGACTCTGGATGAACTGACAGACGGCAATGTGGCTGCCAATGCCGGCAACACAGGGCCGCTGGGCGGTCTCGCCGGCACCAGCGTGGGTGAAATCGTCAGCGGTGTCACGGTGCAGAACCTTACCCCGGGCACACGCCAGCGTTACGACATTCCGGATGATGTCTCCGGCGTGGTGGTGACCAAGGTGGATGAAGAAAGCCGCGCTGCCGCCATGGGGGTGCAGGAAGGCGATGTCATCATGAGCGTGAACCGCAAGCCTGTCCGTGCGGTGGGCGAGGCGGTGGAGATGGCCAAAAACGGTGACAAGGCGGTGACGCTGAAAGTCTATCGTGAAGGCAACGCCATGCTCTTCATGGTGGGCGTGGACTGATTCCGCCTTCCGGGCATCCGCAGCCCTGTTAGATTAGCAAGACCCGTGCCCTGTGAGGGGCGCGGGTTCTTTTTTGTTCCGGTTGTGAGGGCAGGGGCTTGGGTGCATAGTGCCCGCTGTGGCAGGCCCGGTTTCCAGTTCTACTTTTGGTTATGGCTCAGGCTCCGGGGCTCCGGTGCTGCCTGCCAGGCCGCGGTCCTTGCCGCAGCCGAAACAGGATCCGCAGGTGGAGCCGCCGTATCATGTCATTCTCCATGATGATGACACCCATACCTATGCCTATGTGGTGGAGATGATGATGGCCATTTTTGGCTATGATGAATCGCGTGGTTTTAAGATCGCTTGCTCGGTGGACGAAAACGGCCGGGTGATTGTG
>DASWXG010000365.1:0-6103 GCA_036405615.1 Prosthecobacter sp.
CGGGCCAGATCTGCATCCAGGCTGGTGATGGAGATGTAGGCGGCGGTGGCCTGGTGCCGGGCCAGTTCTGAAAGATAGTCCACATCCCGGGTGATGAGGTGGTTCTTGGTGATCATCACCACCGGGTGACGGCATTCTGCCAAAACGGCCAGACAGCCGCGCGTGATCTCCAGCCGCTTCTCCACAGGCTGGTAGCAGTCGGTCACGCCGCTCAGCGAAAGCCTTTCCGGCTTGTACTTCTCCTTCGAAAGTTCCGCGCGAAGAATCGCCGGAGCCTGTGCCTTCACCATGATGCGGGATTCAAAATCCACACCTGCAGAATAACCGAGCCATTCGTGCGTCGGCCTGGCATAACAATAAGCGCAACCATGCTCACAGCCCCGGTAAGGGTTCAGACTGGCCTCAAAGGGCAGGTCCGGACTGTTGTGCCGGCTGATGATGGCGGTGGAGTGGTCGTGGAAAAACTTCGTCTGCACCCGGGCAGGCTCCTCCCCCGGATCATAAGCCACCTGGATCTGCGAGAACCGCTGCTCCGTATTGGACGCGGCCCCCCGGCCGTGAGGGCGGTTCCCTGGCATTTCAACAGTTCGCATGAACACCATTTAAACGAGAGTGTAGCAATCATGCAAGGCTTAAAAAATATCTGATTTGTCGCTTGAACTTTGTGGCACAAAGCCAATTACTTTGTATCACAAAGCATGAGCTTCACGGCCTCCATCCACCCGTTTCTTACTGGTCTCCTGCAAGGTGGCACGGAGCATCTGGCCTCTCTCTTGCGTCCTGGAGAAAGCCGTTTCTCCCTGAAGTCGCTGGCTCTCATCATCGTGTGCGGCTGTGCCGCCTACGGCTTTGCCATCGGCCTCTGGCGCTCCCCGCTCCAGGGGGTGTACGTCTCCATCAAGATGCCGTGCCTGATCTTCCTCACCTTGCTGGTGAACGGCCTGGTCAATGGCATGCTGGGCCAGTTGCTGGGAGCCGGGCTTACCTTTCCACAAACTTACAAAGCCTGCCTGACCAGCTTTGCGCTTTTCAGTCTGATCGTCGGCTCGTTGAGCCCGCTCGGCATGGCCATGGCCCTGGATGCACCGCCTCCCGGCACCCCCGGTGCGGAGACCTGGTACCGGGGAGTGCTGCTCACCCACACGGCCATCATCGCCTTTGCCGGCATCGTGGCGAATCACAAGCTTCTGCGGATGCTCCAGCTTTTTTCCGGCAGCACCGGGGCTGGCTGGCGCACGCTTTTGGCCTGGCTGGCCGGGAACCTGTTTGTGGGTGCGCAGCTTTCCTACAATCTCCGGCCCTTCTTTGGCAATCCCCGGCTGCCCGTGCAGTTCCTGCGGCCAGATCCCTTCGACGGCAGCTTCTACGAATCCGTCTGGAAGCTCAGCCTCGCCTCCCTGCCAGACGGCCGCCAGGTCACGTTGCTGGGGCTGCTTTTACTGCCGCTCGTGGCCTTGTCCCTGATGGCCCTCGCTGTGCGCTTTCTGGTCCGCAAAGTCCGCACCGCCAACCCGACGCCACCTCCTTCCTTGCCATGAACAACGACACCCCTGAACCTACCCCCGACGTCCCACCATCTGCGGAACCGTCCAAAACTCCGGTTGCGGCAGAAATCGCAACTCCGCCCGCATCTCCGCCACCGCTGCCCCAAGCCGCACAGGCTAACGGCCCGCTGAAGCTCTCGGACATTGTCGAAGACCTTCTCAAAAAACCGGAGCGTCTTCTCCGGGCCTGCCTGGAAGGCACGCTTCATGTGCCCTTGCGCCTGCTGTTCTGCCTGGCGGTATGCTTCGCCACCTTTGGTCTCATCCTGGGCAGCTTCACGGGCGGTGTCCAGCTTTGGGCTGCGCCCTTGAAGATCACAGGAGGCATCCTCGCAGCAGTGGTCATCTGCCTGCCCAGTTTGTACATCTTCAGCGCCCTGGATGGCATCAACGCCCGCCTGTCCCAGATCGGTTTTGTGCTGCTGGCCGCAGTCACCCTGACGGGTCTCCTGCTCATGGGTTTTGCACCGGTGCTCTGGGTGTTTAGCACGTCCATCAGTTCGCTTAATTTCATGGGCTTCCTGGCCCTGGTGTTCTGGGCCATCGGCCTTTATTTCGGAGCCCGGCTGCTGCTGCGTGCAGCAGGTATCCTCGGCATGCGCGGCCAGGGTTACCTGAAAACATGGCTGGTCATCTTCATTGTCGTCACGCTCCAGATGTCCACCTCCCTGAGGCCCATCATCGGCACGGCAGACACTCTCCTTCCCACCGAGAAAAAGTTTTTTATCCAGCACTGGGTGGAAAACTTGGGCAAGGAAAACCTGGCCGGCCGCTGACCTGCGAGGTTGCAACTCGCAATCCCGGACAGCCCTGGAGGAGCGAGGCTGTCCGGCATATTCCAGCAATTCCGGTTTGAACATAGGAGCAATGCAGGGCAGGACTCCGAAGAACTCTCTTGTGACCTCCGCCCTGCCTCTGCGTTCCCCTGCCCCGAGAGCTGACGCCGCCCTGCCCTCGGCAGAGCGCATCAGTGCGGCAGCAGTCTGGATTGCCGGGCTGGCAGCCTTGCTGATCGGCGGCAGCAACCTGGCCCTCTGGTGGATTCCCGATCTGCGCTTCATCGCCTCCTGGCCGGGAGCCATGGTCATGCGCTGCAACACCGCGCTGGCCATCCTCGCCGCCTCCTTGTCCCTCATTGCCTGGCAGTGCGGAGGACGCCGGGCGGGCCTGTTTGCCACCTTCTTGCGCATGCTCGCGCAGGGGGCGGGTGCAGTGGCCGCCTCCATCGGCCTGATCACTACCCTGGAGTATCTCCTGCCTCTGCCGTTTGGAATTGATACCCTCTTTGCCCCTGCGACATTTGTCGGCGATCAGGCCAGCCGCTATGTGATGAACCCGGGAAGGATGAGTCTGAACGCGGCTGTCTCCCTGCTCTTTGTCGGTCTGGCGCTTAGCGGCCTGGAATGGAGTTTTCCGTTGAGCCGCCAGCGGCGGGTTTTCAGCGCCCCGGTCCTCGCCGTGCTCTCCGCCCTTCCCGCCTGCTTTGGACTGGTGGGCTACCTTTCCGGCACTGGCAGCTTCACCGGAGTGCTGAAGTCCACCAATGTCCTGATTCATACCGCCACAGCCCTGGTGCTGCTGGCTCTGGGAGTGCTGGCCGCCCGTCCGCAAAGAAACCCGGTGCGGCGCATCCTGTCCAACAGTGCCGGCGGCATCTTGCTCCGCTGGCTGCTGCCGGGGTGCACCGCCTCCCTCGTGCTTCTCGCCTGGGGCATTGGCAAAGCCCGCGTCGCGGGCATCGTGGCTCCTGGGGAAGGCACGGCTCTCATGCTTTTTGGCGGGCTCATCCTCTTTTACACACTCATCGTGTCGGCCAGCCGGGCCATCGATACGCAAGAGGCCAAAACCCATCTGGCGACTTCGGCTCTGCGTGAAGAAGAACGGCGCAGCCAGTCCATCCTTGCCACCTCGCTGGACGGGGTTTTGATCATGGATGAAAAAGGTTGTGTGGTGGACTGGAACCAGGCCGCTGAACGCATCTTTGGCTGGCCCCGCGCTGAAATGCTGGGCCGCCAACTGGCGGACTATCTCATCCCGGAAAGGCTGCGCGTTTCGCACAGTGCGGGACTTCAGCGCTACCTGCAGACCGGTGAAGGTGTGATCTTGGGCAAGCGCCTGGAACTGCCCGCCCTGCGCCGCGACGGCAGCGAATTCCCCGTGGAACTCAGCATCAATGTCGTGGCCGACGTCCATCCGCCCGTCTTCGTCGGTTTCATCCGCGACATCACCGCCCGCCGCCGTGCAGAGACGGCCTTGCGCGAAGCCAAGGAACAGGCGGAAAAAGCCAGCCAGGCCAAAGACGACTTTCTGGCTGCACTCTCTCATGAACTGCGCACGCCCCTGACACCGGTGCTCCTCAGTTCTTCCGCCCTGCAAGAGGACACGCGGCTGCCGGGCGATGTCCGTGAAACGCTGGCCATGATCGAGCGTCATGTAACGCTGGAAGCAAGACTGATTGATGACCTTCTGGATCTGACCCGCATCTCCCGGGGCAAGCTTCACCTTCGCCAGGAACCCTGCGACCTGGCCGAAATCCTCCACCATACCCTGGACATTGTCAGAGCCGAAGCCCAGGCCAAAGCCATCCATGTTCAAGTCGCCTTCGAAGCCGCCAGCCACCGCCTGGAAGGCGACTCTGCGCGTCTGCAGCAGGTCTGCTGGAACCTGCTGAAAAATGCCGTCAAGTTCACGCCCGTTGAGGGGACCATCACCCTGCGCACCTGGCAGGATCCGGAGGACGGCAGCCTGCACTTCCAGATTCAGGATACCGGCATCGGCTTTGAACCCTCGCGTGCCGAGCATCTGTTTGTGCCCTTTGAGCAGGAAAAAAACGGCAGCGAGCATCAGTTCGGCGGCCTCGGACTGGGGCTGGCCATTGCACGTGCCATTGTTGTCCGGCACGGTGGTGAAATCACCGCAGCCAGCACCGGCCCCGGACAGGGAGCCTGTTTTACGGTCAGCCTGCCGCCCCCTCTCACGGAAAGCGACCGCCCCACAGGGGCTGCCCAGTCCGAACTCGCCGCCCTTTCCCCAGACAACGAAGGCCAGACGTCCGTGGATATCCTGCTCGTTGAAGACCACGAGCACACCCGCCAGGTGCTGGCCCAGCTGCTGCGCCGAGCCGGGCATCGTGTCATCGAGGCGGGCAGCGTCGAGTCCGCCCTGGCGGCGCTCCGCTCCCAGCTGCCGCCGCCTGAGCTGCTCATCTCTGATCTAGGTCTGCCCGACGGCTCCGGGCTCGAGCTCATGCAGCAACTCCGCGCCGAAGGCCACACCCTGCCCGGCATCGCCCTTTCCGGCTACGGCATGGAAGAGGACCACCAGCGCACCCAGGACGCAGGTTTTGTCATCCATTTGGTTAAACCCGTCAAGTTCAGCCAGCTCATGCAGGCCATGGCGGAGATTTCAGAACAGAAGCAAAACCTGTTAGGCCGAGAGTCAAGAAACGCTGGCGGATAGCAGATTTGGACTGAAGCAGAGCCGCAGCCTCCACCTTTGTCTTCTTGTGTTTCTTCATCTGCTTACCAGCGCACAGCGCGTGAAGGAAGGTAGCGTTTACGTATAATCATGGCAAACGTGGGACGCGTGTGGGACGCATTTCTGTCCCGAAAAGATAAAACGCCACATCCCATCCACTACAGCCCCCCCGGCACCCACACTTTCCATTCCAGGGCCAGACACTGCCGAAGACCCTCCATCCCCGTTGATTTCAACAGACCGCCAGATCCCAAAACGGTGAAGGCCGTGCATTGCTGCACGGCCTTCATTTGGTAGCGGGGACAGGATTTGAACCTGTGACCTTCAGGTTATGAGCCTGACGAGCTACCGGGCTGCTCCACCCCGCGGTCTGTTGGGACGGTTACTTTTCCACAAAGCGTAAACTGTGCAACCCCTTTTTCCATCTTTCTCACACGCCTCTTGCAACATGCTTCGGCCGTGCTCGTTTCGTTCCCTCACTCCATTCATGACCATGAAGTCTTACCTCACCCCTGCTCTTTTCCTGGCCTTCGCCGTCTCCGCCGGCGCGGCTGACAACAAGCCCTCCCCCATCGGTTACAGTGATACTCCTGTGATCCAGGGAACCCAGTGGAAAGTGCACGACATCGACCGTCCCCGTCCTGAATACGTGGCCCCTGGTGCCAAGCTCGGCGACGCCCCGGCGGATGCCATCGTTCTTTTCGACGGCAAGAACGCCGATGCCTTCGTCTCCTACAAGAAAGACGACAAAGGCAAGCCCACCAAGGAACTGGGCCCTTGCGCCTGGAAGGTGGAAAACGGCGAACTCGTGGTGGATGGCGGTGACTCCTGGACCAAGCAGGAATTCGCCAGCTGCCAGTTCCACATCGAGTGGAAGAGCGAGCCTCACACCGAAGGCAACTCCCAGAAAAAGGGCAATGGCGGTGTCTTCTTCATGGACCGCTATGAGTGCCAGATGCTGGACACCTACGAGAACCCCACCTATGCCGACGGCATGACCGGCTGCATCTACGGCCAGACCCCTCCGCTGGTGAACGCCGTGAAAAAGCCCGGTGAGTGGCAGACCTATGACATCATCTTCA
>DASWXG010000366.1:0-16632 GCA_036405615.1 Prosthecobacter sp.
CCATGGCACGAGCACGGTCGATCGCCTGCTGCCCCACGGCCACGGCACCGTTGCCTTCCAGCTTCACAGGTTCCAGGAAATAGAAACGCACGCAGGTGTTGGAACTCAGCGTCAGGTTCACCTCCACCACACGGGCAGCGCCATCCGCCACATATTCATGTTTGGACAGCGCGATGATCTGGTTCGCTTTCACCAGATAGCGGCCGCCGGTCATGGTGCCGTTCCAGATGCCGTCCTGGCCAAAGCTGTCAGCCACGGGCGTGGTCTGGGTCGGGCTGCTCTGGGCGAAAGCCGCAGAGCCGGTAAGAAGCATGGCCAGTCCGGTCAAAATCAGAAGTGCTTTCATGGGTAGGAAGATTGTGATGATGCTGGCGGAAAAGTAAATGCCGGATGGTGCCGGATTCTATTTTTCCCGCCTCTCCCGTGGTTTTCCGCTCCGCCTCAAACGGCCAACACGGGAGCGGTATCGTCCATTCAGAAATTTGCAGGAGTCGCGTATGCTTCTCTGAACCCTCTTTCCTAACCAGATGTTCAAATTCAGCGGAGACGGCTCCATCACCACCTGCGACGGCGTAACACGTCGCGACTTTCTGCAGGCCGGCATGCTCGGCGCGCTGGGCCTTACCCTGCCCGGCTTTCAGTCGCTGAAGGCGGCGGGCCGTGTGGACCCGAAGAAGAGCCAGCGGGCCTGCATCATGATCTTCAACCTCGGCGCGCCCAGCCAGCTGGACCTCTGGGACATGAAGCCGGATGCGCCCAGCGAGATCCGCGGCCCTTTCAAACCCATCCGCACCAAGAGTGACGCTTTTGAGATATCGGAAATCCTGCCGCTGCATGCGAAGATGGCAGACAAGTTCAGCCTCGTCCGTTCCTGCTATCACAATGCCGCCGCCGTGCATGACACCGGCCACCAGATGATGCAAACGGGCCGCCTTTTCACCGGCGGGGTGAACACGCCGCATGTCGGCTGCGCGGCCGAGTTCTTGTTAGGCCGCCGTTCGGAACTGCCCGCGCACGTCATCCTGCCGGAGACGATGGGACCCACCGGTGGCAACATGCCGCACGGGCAGGATGCCGGGTTCCTGGGCAAGGCCTATGACCCGTTTGTCCTGAACTCGGACCCCTCCACGGAAGGCTTCAAGGTGCCCGACCTGCTGCCGCCGAAGGAGATCGGCGAGGTGCGTCTGGAACGCCGCCGCATGCTGCGGGATCTGGTGGACAGCTCGGTGAAAAACTTTGAATCCAGCGAGCAGGCCAAACTGATGGATTCGAACTTTGACTCCGCCTATCGCATCATGACCAGTGCGCAGGCCCGCGAGGCTTTTGACCTGACCAAGGAACCGGCCAAGGTGCGCGAACGCTATGGCATGAACCGTTTTGGCCAGAGCTGCCTGCTGGCCCGC
Organism: Prosthecobacter sp.; assembly: GCA_036405615.1. GTDB lineage: Bacteria > Verrucomicrobiota > Verrucomicrobiia > Verrucomicrobiales > Verrucomicrobiaceae > Prosthecobacter. Next base: position 1,404 of record DASWXG010000366.1, read on the forward strand.
CGCCTGGTGGAGCGCGGCGTGCGCATGGTGACGGTGAACACCTTCATCACGGTCTTTGGCGAGATCACCTGGGACATCCACGGCAGCAAGCCTTTTACCAGCATCGAGGGCATGCGCGACATCGTCGCCCCCATGTATGACCAGGGCTACACGGCCCTGCTGGAAGACCTGTTCCAGCGCGGCATGCTGGACGACACCATGGTGGCCTGTCTGGCGGAGTTTGGCCGCACACCGAAAGTGAACCCGGCCGGTGGTCGCGACCACTGGCCGAACTGCTGGACCGTCAGCTTCGCCGGTGGTGGCGTGAAAGGCGGAAACGTCATTGGCAAGAGCGATGACATCGGCGCCTACCCGGCCGAGCGCCCGGTGGACCCCGGTGAGATCGTGGCCACCATTTACGAGAGCCTCGGCATTGATCTCCACACGGAACTCCCCGGCCCTCAGGGGCGTCCTTATCCTGTCGTGGACTTTGGCAAGCAGGGCATCAAGGAGCTGTTTGGCTGAGAAGCATCAGCCTCCCTTCCTACCAAATAATTGGCACTCCGTAACTCTGTACATTCGCATCTCCGGACACCAGATGAAACCCGCCCGCCAGCGCCTGCGCCAGAATGATCCGGTCAAACGGATCGCGGTGAATCATTGGCAAGTTGCCCAGAGAGTAGATGTCTTCGAGTCCGATGGACAACAAACGCAAGCGGTTTACCTGCATCTCCTGCTCGACAAGCTCTTGAAGCGGCCTGCGCAAGTGCAGCTTGCCCAACTGAGTCTTGATCTGCATCTCCCACACACTGGCCATGCTCAGCCACAACGTGTTGGCAGGATCTCGGAGATGCGTGTTGAGCGAGGGGGAAATGCGCAAGTCGCCTTCATTCCACCAAATGAAAGCATGAGTATCCAGCAGGAGGTTCATGCATCTTCTCCCAACCAAAATTCGTCAGGGAGCGGATCGTCGAAATCGTCTGAAACCGCCCAAGCCCCCTTGCCCAGTCCGGCGATTCGCTGGCCCGGCACCGATTTTTGCTCAGCTTCCAGCTCAGCTTTTAACCACGCCATCAGCGATTCTTTGTCAGACGCAGGCAAGCCGGCTGCGGCAAGCTCAATTTCAGCCAAAGTGGACATGCCCATAACTAGCCCTTGTTTACGATTGACGCAACGTCTTGTCGCCGCGCTCCTGACAGCTTTGCCTTTCTCAGCCCTGGCTCAGGCGCCCAGCTTCCGCAACGAGGTGCAGCCCATCCTCACCCGGTATGGCTGCAACATGGGCGCGTGTCACGGCGCTGCGGCGGGCCAGGGCGGGTTCCGGCTTTCGCTGCGCGGCTTTGATGATGAGGGGGATTACCTCAGCGTCACACGTTCGGCCCTGGGGCGGCGCATCAATGCCGACGATCCCGCCCGCAGCCTGCTGCTCTTGAAGGCCGTCAAAACCGTGCCTCACAAGGGCGACAAGCGGTTTGAAATGGATTCGGAGGCCTACCAAACTTTGGTGAACTGGGTGGCCCGCGGCGCGCCAGGCCCCAGGCCTGAAGATGCCCGCATCACCGCCCTGGAGGTCAGCCCGAAGATGCTGGGCGGCAAACCCGGAGGGCAGCAGCAGCTCAAAGTGACCGCCACCTTCACGGACGGCCGCCGCCAGGACGTCACCCGCTGGGCGAAGTTCAATGCTGTAAACGCCAGTGTGGCCACCGTAAATGACGACGGCCTTGTGAAGATTACCGGCTCAGGGGAAGGCACCGTCAGCGCCTGGTATCTCAGCCGCCTGGACATCGCCACCGTCAGCGTGGCTCAGGAAGGGCAGGCCGAAGAAGCCCGCTTTGCCCAGTTCCGGCCGCGCAATTTCCTTGATGAACGCGTGCTGGAAAAGTTGCGTGCTTTGAACATCCCGCCCTCCGGCCGGTGCACCGATGGCGAGTTCATCCGCCGCGCCTTCCTGGACACGCTCGGCGTGCTGCCCACCGCCGGGGAGACCCGGGCCTTTGTGGCGGATGCCGATGCCGGCAAACGTGACCGTCTGGTGGAGACGCTGCTGAAGCGGCCGGAGTTTGTGGACTACTGGACGCACCGCTGGAGCGACCTGCTGCTGGTAAACAGCGACAAACTTTCCGCCGAAGGCATGTGGGCCTACTACCACTGGCTGCGCAGCCGGGTGGCTGCCAACACACCCTGGGATGTGATGGTGCGCCAGATCCTCACCGCCACCGGCTCCACCCTGGAGAACGGCGCGGGCAATTTCTTCCTGCTGCACGATGAGCCCACCCGCCTTTCTGAAACGGTGTCCGTGGCCTTCCTCGGCACCGCGATGAACTGCGCCAAGTGCCACAACCACCCGCTGGAAAAGTGGACCAATGACGAGTACTTCGCCTTCGCCAATCTCTTCTCCCGCGTCCGCACCAAGAACGGTGCCACCGCCGATGAGCGCATTGTCTTCAGCGCCACCGAAGGCGACCTCGTCCAGCCGCTGACCGGCAAACCGCAACCGCCCCGTCCGCTGGAAACCGCCAAGGCTCTGGACATGCATTCTCCGGGAGACCGCCGCGCCACCCTGGCCGCCTGGCTGACCTCGCCGGACAACCGCCTTTTCAAACGCACCATCACCAACCGCGTGTGGGCCAACTTCTTCGGCGTGGGCCTGGTGGAGTCCGTGGATGACATCCGCATCACCAACCCGGCCAGCAACGAGAAGCTCATGGAAGAGGCGTGCGCCCATCTGGTTAACCACAAGTTTGACCTCAAATCGCTCATGCGGACCATCCTGCAAAGCGAGACCTACCAGCGCAGCAGCGAAGCCCTGGCCGCCAATGCGAGGGACAGCCGTTACTACAGCCATTTCTATCCGCGCCGGCTGAAGGCCGAGGTGCTGCTGGACTCCATCTCCCAGGTCACCGCAGTGCCCACCACCTTCAACATCGACCGGCGCAATGCCAACAAAGGCACCAAGGACATCTACCCCATGGGCTTCCGCGCCCTGCAGCTTCCAGATTCCAACATCGCCAGCTACTTCCTGAAAAGCTTTGGCCGCGCCGACCGCATCGCCACCTGTGAATGCGAGCGCACCAACGAGCCGAGCATGGCGCAGGCGCTGCACATCGCCAACGGCGACACGCTGAACCAGAAACTGGCGGCTGCGGACAACCGCGTCAGCCGCCTGCTCGCCTCCGGCCAGCCGGATGACCAAATCATCGAAGAAGCCTATGCCCTGGCGCTGGCCCGCACCCCGACAGCGGCGGAGAAAACCAAGGCCGCCGGACTGCTGGCCTCCTCTCCCCCTGAAGAACGGCGCTCAGCCCTCGAAGACCTTTTCTGGGGCCTGATGAGCTCCAAGGAGTTTCTGTTCCAGCACTGACCGGCCGGATGCTTTTCAAAGCTGCTTTTTTCTGCCCTCCAGACGTGATTTCAGCTTCACCGGATTTCTTGCCGTATGCCAGACCAACGTGACCACCACCCCGCGCTGATAACGGCGAAAATAAACCGCATAGGGGAAGGGTTTCAGCAGGATGCGTTTGAACTCCTGATAGACGGGCCGGTGGATGTCTGCGTCGGCCAGAATGCCCGGCAGGCTGTCCTCAAAGGCTCTGACAAAACGGTCTCCAAGTTCACGACCGCCACAGCGCTCATACCATCTGGCAGCCTCAGCAAGGTCTTCCAGAACTTCCGGCAGGATGCGCAGATCCCTCATGCACGCCGGGCTTTCAACCGTTCACGAAAGTCATCAACCGACAAGCCCCTCGAAGGGTCTTGTTCAAACCGTTCCCAGCGTTCATCCAGCGCCTGCTTCTCGGGACCTGAAACCTCCAGTTCATCTTCTGCACCTGCTATGGAAGCCCAAATTTCGTCCACAATCAGAAGCTTTTCCCGCACTGGCAGTGCGAGCACCTCTGGCAGATCAGCAGCTAGGTTCATGGTTTCAGCATCGGCCTTTTCCCGGTCTTTTCAACTTCTGCTTTCGGCTCTGCTCCTGGCCGCTTGCCACCCTGCCTTTGCCCAGACGCCCATTTCGTACGAAAAACAGATCCAGCCGCTGTGGGACCAGTACTGCCTGGACTGCCATGGCGCAGATGATGCTGACGGCGGGCTGGCCATGGACACGTTTTCCGCCCTGCTGAAGGGTGGGGATGAAGGCGTGGCGCTGGTGGCGGGCAAGGCGGACGAGTCGATGCTGGTCAAGTTTCTCGAAGGCCGTTCGGGACGCGGCGGCAAAAACGAGTTCATGCCGCCAGGCAAGCGCGACAAGCTGAAGCCGGAGGAGATCGCGCTCATCAAGACCTGGATCAACGCCGGGGCCAGAGGCCCGCTGCTGGCAGACAAGCCGGCAGCGCCGCGTGAAATCGTTACCCCCAAGATTGCACCGCAGATCGCACCCAAACCGGCCATTCATGCCATGGCCAGTTCCGCAGCCGCGAGGCTCATCGCAGTCGGGCGGTATGGCCATGTGGATTTGCTGAGTGCGGACACCAACCAGGTGCTGCGCAAGCTGGCGGGCTTCAAGGGCATGGTCAACGCCCTCGCCTTTTCACCCGATGGCAAGACTCTCTATGCCGCAGGAGGCGAACCGGGAATCTCGGGTGAAGTGCGCGCGTGGAAGACGCAGGACGGCACGCCGCTGAAAAGCTTCACCGGCCATACGGATGCCTGCTACTCCCTGGCACTCTCTCCCGATGGCAACCTGCTCGCCACAGGAGCTTACGACCAAAAGATCCGCCTTTGGGACACCGCCACGGGAGCCGAACAAAAAGTGCTGACAGGCCACAATGGCAGCATCAACGGCCTGGCCTTCCGCCCGGACGGCCAGGTGCTCGCCAGTGCCAGCGCAGACCGCACCGTCAAGCTCTGGCGCATGCCCGAAGGCAGCCGCCTGGACACCTTTTCCCAGCCGCTGAAGGAGCAGAACGCCGTGGTCTTCAGCCGGGACGGCAAACAGCTCTTTGCCGCAGGCATGGACAGCCGCATCCGCGCCTGGGACATCAGCCCCTCTGCCAGAGAAGGCAGCAATGCCATCCGCACTTCCCGTTATGCTCATGAAGGCGGCATCCTGGGTCTCAGCCTTTCTGCGGACGGCAGCCTGCTGGCTTCCAGCGCCACTGACCGCTCCCTGAAACTTTGGGACGCTGCGAAACTCAGCGAGAAATTTGTCCTGGAGAAACAGCCGGACTGGTCCCCTGCCCTCGCCTTCGGTACCGGCGGACGGCTGCTCAGCGGCCGGGCCGATGGCAGCCTGGGAAACTACGATGTGGCCACAGGCAAGCCCATCGTGGCCACGACTCCCAAGCCTGCGGCCATGGCTGCCGCCGCGAAGCCGGTGATGGCCAAAAAAGCCGCCCCGGCCAAACCTGCCCTCACCCGTGTATCTGTCCCGGCGTTGCACATTGGCGGCAGCGTCACCTTCACTGTGCAGGGGCAGGCCTTTGACCAAGATGCGCAGGTGCAGTTCAGCCACACCGCCATCCGGGGCCAGATCGAACCCGCCTCCGTCTCGCCTACCCAAATGCGTATCAAGGTCGAGGCTGCGACCTCTCTGCCGCGCGGCAGCTATGAGATGTGGATCAAAACCGCGCGGGGAGACACTCCCAAGGTAAAGCTTCATGCCGACGATCTGCCTCCGGTGCCAACCCAGGCCGCCACCTTTGCCAGCGGGCCTCACGCTCTGGCCTCGCTGCCCGTGAGCCTCTGGGGCGTTCTGTCAGAGACCGGCCAGCAGGATGTCTACCGTTTCCCGGCGAAAGCAGGTGAAGAACTGGTCTTTGACCTGGCTGCGCAGCAGATTGACAGCAAGGCCAAGTCCCCGCGCCTCGAGATCCTGGACGAAGCTTTGAACGTCCTTGCCCTGAACCGGGGACTGGACGCGGGCAGCGATCCTTTCATCGCCTGGACCGCGCCTCAGAATGGCAGCTATCTCGTGCGGGTGAGCAACACCACGCTGGATGGCGGCGCAGACCACATCTACCGCCTCACCGCAGGCGCGTTGCCCTATGTCACAGGCTGGAGCCCGCTGGCCGCCACCACAGGCGTGGACTCGACGGTCAAACTCATCGGTCATCACCTGGAAAAAGTCCCGGCGATAGCGGTGAAACCCGGCAGCGCCGGCCTGCTGCCCGTGCCCCGCCCGGCGGCTGCCGAGGTACGCTTTCGGGTCAATCCGGTGCAGCAGGTCAGCCTGCTGCCGCAGACGGAGGAGAAGGAGCCCAATGACACGCCCGCTGCCGCCCAGCCCCTGGGCATTCCAGGCACGGTCAATGCCCGCCTCTCGAGTCCGGCTTCACCGGCAGGCGGCGCGGACACCGACTGCTTCAGCTTTGAGGTCAAAAAGGGCCAGACCTGGGTCATCGAAACTCTGGCTGCCATGGCAGGATCGCCCGCCGACACCAAGATTGAAGTGCTGGATGCACAGGGCAAACCCGTGCCGCGCCTGCTGCTCCAGGCCGTGCGTGACAGCTACAACAACTTCCGCAGCGTGGATGCCAACAACCCCGATATCCGCCTGCAAAACTGGGAGGAGATGGGACTGAACGAATACGTCTATTTCAATGGCGATGTCATCCGCACCTTCCGCATGCCGCGCGGCCCGGACAGCGGCTTTCTGTTTTATGCCACGGGCGGCAAACGCCGCGCTTACTTTGACACCAGCGCCACCAGCCATGCGCTGGATGAAGCCTGCTACACCGTCATCCCGCATCCGCTGGGCACGGCCCTGGTGCCCAACGGTCTGCCCGTCTTCACCCTGAACTATGCCAACGATGACGAGGGCGAACGCAAGCTGGGCCGCGACTCCCGCCTCACCTTCACCGCACCTGCGGACGGACGCTATGTCGTGCGTGTCACGGACACCCGCAGCTGGGCCGGGCCACGCTCGGTTTATGCCCTGACCCTGCGGACGCCCAAGCCCGATTTCAGCCTGGCGCTGTCCACCAACAAGATCACCGCCGTAGCAGCCGGAGGCAGCACAGGCTTCTCCCTCCGTGCCGAACGCCAGGACGGTTTCGAAGGCCCCATCCGCGTGGATATCAGCGGCCTGCCCGCCGGTTTCCAAGCCTCCTCCCCCGTTATCCTTGAGGCCGGACATGACCTCGCCACCGGCAGCCTGCATGCCCTGGCCACGGGCCAGGCCGCAGAGGCCGATTGGAGCCAGGTGAAGGTCACGGCTTCCGCCGAGATCGGCGGGCAGAAGGTGGTGCATGAAATCACGCCGGGACTGGGCAAAATGAACCTCGCGCCGGAACCCAAATTCATCGTGCATCTGGAACCGGATGCCGCAGGCAAACCCGTGAAACAAACCGGTGCCGCAGCGGCCGACCCCCAAGAGATCACCCTGGTGCCGGGCCAGACGGTGAAGGCGTGGATCCGGGTCGAACGCAAAGGCGGATTCAATGACCTCATCAACTTCGACGTCCACAATCTGCCGCATGGGGTCATCATTGATGACATCGGCCTCAATGGTGTGCAGGTGCGGGCGGGCGAAACGGAAAGGCCCATCGAGCTGCGCTGTGCCAAATGGGTGGCGGACCAGGACCGCCTCTGCCACGTGGCCATGGCTTCCGCACGGGCCGACCAGGACAGCGCCGGGCTGACCACCAGCGCGCCGCTGCTGCTGAAGATCCGCAAGGCTGGCAGCGTGGCGGCTGTGAAACCGTGAGACAGGCCGGGCGATTTCCTCGCAATGAGGCGGGCGGTGACCACGTTCATACCTGCCTGCCATGAAGTTTGCCCTCAGCCTTTCCGCCTTTCTGTTCGCCGCCTCTTTGCAGGCCGAACTGCGCCTCCCCGCCATCATTGGCGACAACATGGTCCTGCAGCAAAAGCAGGCCAACCCGGTCTGGGGCTGGGACACGCCAGGCACCGAGGTGACCGTGAAATTTGCCGGCCAGTCCAAGACCGCCAAGGCGGGCGCTGACGGCAAATGGACGGTGAAACTGGACGCCGTGCCAGCCAATGCCAAACCGGCCACGATCTCCATCCAGGGCAGCAACAGCAAAGAGCTGAAGAACGTCCTCGTCGGTGAGGTGTGGGTCTGCTCCGGCCAGTCCAACATGGGCTTCAGTGTGGACCGGACCACCACGGCAGATCTCGACATCGCACAGGCCAAGTATCCGCAGATCCGCCTCATCTCGGTGCCCCAGGTGGGCACGCAGGAGATCCAGGATGATTTCAAAGGCCAGTGGGAGGAATGCTCTCCTGCCACCGTGGGGTCTTTCTCCGCCGTGGGCTACCACTACGGCCGCGTGTTGCATACGATGTTAGGCGTGCCGGTGGGCCTCATTGACAATGCCTGGGGCGGCAGCGCCGCCGAAGCCTGGGTACGTCGTGACCTGCTGGAAAAAGATCCGCGATTCAAAGACACCATCGAACGCTGGAAGAAAACCGAGGCAACCTTCACCCAGGCGGCTTTTGACAAGCAGGTGGCCGACCATAAAACCCGCGTGGATGCCTGGGCCGCTGCCCGCCGCGAAGCGATGAAGACCGGCAAGCCGGTACCGCCCAATCCGCCCCGGCCGCCTGTGAACCCGCTGACCGGCCAGCACCGCCCCGGCAACCTGTATGCAGGCGTGCTGCACCCTACCATCGGCTACGGCATCAAAGGAGCCATCTGGTACCAGGGCGAAAGCAACGCCAGCCGCGCCAAGGAATACCGGGAGCTGTTCCCCTTCATGATCCAGCACTGGCGCAATGAATGGAAACAGGGCGACTTCCCCTTCTACTGGGTGCAACTGGCCGACTTCCGCGACTACAAGACCGAACCCGGCGACAGCGACTGGGCCGAGCTGCGCGAAGCGCAGACCCTCAGCCTGGGCAAACTGCCAAACACCGGCCAGTGTGTCATCACCGACCTGGGCGAAGCCAATGACATCCATCCGCGCAACAAGCGGGACGTCGCCGAGCGTCTGGCCCGCTGGGCTCTCGTGAAGGACTACGGTTTCAAACTGCCTTACAGCAGCCCGACCTTCAAATCTGTGAAGTTCGAAGGCGGCAAAGCTATCGTCAGCTTTGACCATGCTGAAACCGGCCTGCGTGTCGTGGACACGGAAGAAGTGAAAGGTTTCGCCATCTGCGGCAAGGACCGCAAGTGGGTGTGGGCGGACGCCGTCATCCTGCCGGAAAGCAAGGAAAGCCAGCGCACGCCGCGCGGCAACCAGATCGCCGTCAGCAGCAAGGCGGTGGCCGAGCCAGTGGCAGTCCGCTTTGCCTGGGCGGACAATCCGGTGGTCAATGTCTATTCCGCCGAGGGCCTCCCTCTCACCCCCTTCCGCACGGACGACTTCCCGATGATCACGGACCCTGCCAACCCTGAAAGCGTACAGGCCCAGGCCCAGAAACGGGAGGCAGAAATCCGCGCCCGCCAGAAGCAGCGCGAGGAGATCCTGAAAAAACGCTCCGCGACGGCGGCGGCGAAAAAGGCTTCGTAAGAGGTTTCATTTGCTTGCGCAGCGGCCCGTGTTTCACTCCCGGCCTCATCATGTCACGCCTCGCCCCACTTCTCCTGCTCGGCCTTGCCTTCCTTCTGACGGCTTGTGATTCCACCAGCCCGCGCCAGAAGCAGCTCATGGAATACCGGCGCATGGAGATCGCGGCGGAGGCACCGGCGGACTACTTCATCGGCCGCCGGTTCCACATCGAACGTACTCACTTTTGGGGCTATGTGCGCAAGCCTCGCCAGCCCTGGCATGAAGCCAAGCTGGTGATGATGAGCGAAAAACTCGTCAAGCAGCCAGACCGCTATCCTGAAGTTCCTGGTGGCGACGGCCCGGCCTATGGCAATGACCATAACCGCGAATACCGTCTGTGGGGTTACTTCTCCGGCCGCGAAGTGTATGACCCGAACAGCAACATGTCCCTGCCGGAATTTGTGCTGCAGCGTTACGAACTGAAGAACGCCTCCCCAGGCTGGCTGTTCCATCCCGGCGAGCGTTTCAACGGCCGCCAGCTCTTCAAGGGCGAGCCGGGCTCAACTCCCTGAGTTTCGCCGTCAGTTCCGCCACCTGCTCCGCTGAGTGGGCGGCGGAAAGGGTGACACGCAGCCTCGCCGCCCCGCGGGCGACGGTGGGATAACGGATGGCGGGTACCATGAGACCTGAGGCCAGCAGCGTCTTGCTCGCCTCCAGCGCTGCCGTTTCACTGCCGAGGATGACAGGCAGGATGGCGCTGTGCGCCACATCTCCGCCGGGTGCTGATGCTGTGCCGAGGCTTTGCAAAACCGTGCGTACGTGACCTTGCAGCACCTCCCGGCTGCGCTGCCCCTCTTCCCCCTGGATCCAGCCCAGCGCCTGGCTGGCGGCAAAGGCAACCGCAGGCGGCGGGGCCGTAGTGTAGATGAAACTGCGGGCGCGGTTCACCAGAAGATCCGTCACCTGACGCGTGGCAGCCAGATAACCGCCGCTGAGGCCGAAGGCCTTGCTCAGCGTCCCCATCTGCAATTCGATCTTTCCTTCCAGTCCCAGGGCTGCCGCCAGGCCGCGCCCTTGAGGTCCGAGGACACCCACTGCATGGGCTTCGTCCACCATCAGCCAGGTACCGTAGCGCTCCTTCAGTTCCACGATCTCGCGCAGCGGGGCGACATCGCCGTCCATGCTGAACACGGACTCCGTGACAATGAGCACACGGCCTTTCGCGGTCTGCAAAAGGCGCTCCAGTTTTTCCAGGTGGTTGTGGGGAAACACCCGCAGCGTGGCCCCGCACAGGCGTGCACCATCCACCAGGGAGGCGTGGCAAAGCTTGTCCAGGATGATGGTGTCCGCCGTTCCCAGCAGTGCAGGCAGAACGCCCAGCGGGACTGCAAAACCGCTGGGGAAACTCAGGGCTGCCTCCGTGCCTTTAAAGGCCGCCAGCGCCTCCTCCAGATCTGCATGCGGACGCAGGTGGCCGCAGACCAGCCGGGAAGCTCCTGAGCCGGCTCCGTAGCGTGCAACACCTTCCGCGAGAGCGGCTTTCAAAAAGCCGGAACAGGCCAGCCCCAGATAGTCATTGGAGGAAAAGTTGATGAAGCTGCGCCCGCCATGCTCCAACACCGGCCCCTGACCGGAGTCCATGACACGCAGTTCGCGCCACAGCCCCTCCGCCCGCAGGCCGTCGAGTTGCGCCTGCAGATCCCAGCTCACTCCTTCAGCCTCCGCTCCACGATCTCGTCCTTCTCCACGCCCAGGCCCACGGCCTTGTCGTAGTGGCGTTTGGCCAGTTCCGTCGCCGGCGGCTTCTGGTCCAGATACAGCAGAGCGAGGTTGAAGTGAGCCACGCCATATTGGGGATTCAGTTCGAGGGCGCGCTGAAGTTCCGTCTGCGCGGCATCAATCCAGCCCAGATTTTTGGCCGCAATCGCCAGGTAGTTGTGGGCGCGGGCATCCATGGGCTCCTCATGAATCGCCCGGGTGAAGCAAGAGATGGCGCGGTAAGTGTCGCCGTTGGCGGAATAGATCAGGCCCAGGGCGCTCCAGGACTGGGCCAGCTGGGGATTGATCAGGACCGATTTTTCAAAACACTCGAGCGCTTCCTTGGTTTTGCCCGCCTGCTGCTCCACCGCTCCCAGGTTAGCCCAGGCCAGCGCATTGCGGTCATCCAGCTTCAGCATTTCCTCGTAGGCGGCTCGGGCTTCCTCCCACTTCTGCTCTCCAAAAGCTGTGGCTGCCCGCTGGGCAAGCACTGTGGTATTGGCAGGCAATTCGCCCGTTTTCCCAGGCGGGGCCAGGTTCGCCGCAGGCACCGCAGCGGGCGCGGGCTTTGGCGGCGCGGCAGGCACCGCCGTTCCAGCCTCCTGACCGCAAAGGGCGGTGGCAACAGCAGCGGCTAACAAAAGAAAGGGGGTGGTACGGAAGGCAGGCACAGGGGACAGATTCATGCAAAAAAACGCGCGCGCAAAGATTCGATGCAATGCATGTGCCAGGATGCTCAAAAAAGTCGGTTTCCAGCAGTCCGCTCCCGGGCGCTGTAGGACTTGAAGAACACCCGGTTAGGGCAAAACGCGCGAGCCGCGCCTGAATCATTTTACCAAAGCAAATCCCCTTGCGCATTGGAAAAACCGCATGAGTGTTCAGCCGAACAAACATCGCCATGTTCGATCTCAACACCAAGCTCACCGACCGGCAGCGCGAACTGCTGGAATATCTGCGCCAGTATCAGCGCGAAAACGGTGTCATGCCCAGCACGCGTGACATTCAACGCCATTTCGGCTTTTCCAGCCAGACAGCGGCGATGAGCCATCTGCGTGCTCTGGAGAAGAAGGGTGTCATCCAGCGCCACCCCAACAAGGCCCGCGCGGTCGTGTTCCCGGGAGACCTGGAGCGGGCCGAGATCGTGGACATTCCTCTCTATGGCATGATTCCCGCCGGTTACGCCAGCCCTCAGGAACAGCAGTCTGACGGCTCCATCGCCGTGGATGTGGACACCCTTGGCCTCAGCCGCAATGCCAAGGCCTTTGCGCTCAAGGTGCGTGGCGAATCCATGATCGGTGCGAACATCTGCGATGGCGACATGGTGATCCTGGAAGCCAAGACCCCGCGTCCGCGTGACATTGTGGCCGCCCTCATTGATGGCGAAACCACCCTGAAGCGTTTTCTCGTCAAGGACGGCATGCCCTACCTCCAGGCCGAAAACCCGGACTTTCCGGACCTTATCCCGGCCAACGAACTGATCATCCAGGGTGTCATGCAGGCACTGATCCGGCAGGTCGGCCGGGATTGAGCCGTTGCGAGGGGAGCTGATAATTCCGGTCAGCTTCCTTTGAAAATAGCGGCATAGCCGCGAAAAAAGAAGGGGCGGTCAGGAGCGCGGAAGGCACCAGCCAGGGAGGCCGCGGCCCTCGCGGCTGCCCCGGCAGCCAGCCGGATAACCCGGCCTCTGTCATTCGAGGTGATGGGGCAGGTGCTCCGCCTCTCTTCTCGTTCCCGGCTATTGGGCCCAGCCGCCACGGCGGGCATGGCGGGCCTCGCTTTCCAGCCCGCGCAGTTCCTGTTCATAGGCTTGTTCCGTGCGGCCATCCGGCAGGGTGGTGCCGCTGGTATGAATGCGGGCCAGGCCTTCACGCACCAACTTGGCCGAGAGGTCTTCGCCATCGGGAAAGACGACGAAGGCATAGTGGCGGCCGCTGTCGAAGACACCCTGCCACTTGGTGTAAACGGTGAAAGGGCGGCTGGTCAGCCATTCCCGGGCAAAGGCCTGCGCCTGCTGTCCCAGCGCCACGGTGCGTTCCTCGCTCAAGGAGCCGAAGTATTCCCCTTGTTCACGCAGGCGGTCGCCATTGTAGGCATGGCGGCGTTTTTCCGGACAGTCGGCAAAGTAGAGCCTCAGTTCATGCACCTTGCCTTTGTAGGCGATTTTAAAACTGTCGCCGTCGTTGTTGCGGTCATCCACAAGGCTCGCGTCATACATGACCTCATAAACCTTGGCCGCCTTGCCGCTGCGTGCGGTGGTTTCGGCGGGAGGCGGCAGCAGGATCTTGCCTACCTCCTTCCAGCCTTGGAAAGCGAGGGCGGCGGCGAACAGCAGCCAGCCCAGCCAGGAGACTGGGAAACGGCGCTGACTGCGACGGCGGGAGCGGCGGCGCGGCATGGGCGAAGAACAGGCGGAAAAGCAGACGAAGAAGGAGGCGCTGGGAACCAGCGGGAGAGCCAGTCAGAACTGGCCGGGGTGTTGACAGGCAGGGCAGGACCTCAGTCGCGCCCTAACAGCCGCCTTACCTGATCCTCCGTGTAAGCCGGGTCTTTCCGTTGCTGTTCGAGCTCGATAAACTTCGGCCGGTCATTCTTTTCCTGACTGCGAAGGGCATCCCGCACCGAGCCGGTTTTGAAGGTGTCGTCCGCCCCCGAGAAAGTGCGGTTTCCGTCGCGGGCCTGTTGCGAGGCAAAGCGGCTTTCGCGGGTGTTGAAATTGTTGTCGGCATAGGCCGGGGTCTTGTCCCTCTCACCGAACTGCTGCTTGCCCATCCGGCTCTTGTTGTCACCCTGGGTGAAGCTGCCGGTCTTGTATTCGCCGGCCTTGAAGGACTTGGTGCCAGCGTATTCGTTGGACTTGTACGATTTGCGGCCCAGCCAGCCTCCGGTGTCCTTGCCCTTGGTGATGCTGGAACGCATGGCCTTGTCATACACACTCCGGTCATTTGGATCGTTCATGCGTTTGCGGGAAGCGGCGATGCGGTCCTGCATGCGGGTGGTCATCACCTGCGGATGCTGGTTTTGACTGCTGCTGCTTCCGGATGAGCAGGAGGCCAGCAGGAGCGGCAGGGCAAGCAGCGCGCAAAGGCTGAGGTTGAGGCGGACAGAGGGGGAAAGGGTCATGGCTGGGGGGTAGGGGGCGGCAGGCTCTGGGCACGGCGGCTGAGGAACTCCACCTCCTTCTCCACACCGGCAGGCAGGTGGAATTTGGGGAGCTCATTGCTGATGAACGGCAGCCTGCCCCAAGCCTGGTACAGCTCGAAGATCAGGGCGGCGGAGTCGTTCACCATCATCCAATGGTGCCGTAAAAGGTAAGTCTCGGCGATCTCAAAATCACTGTGCCGGATGAGAAAGCGCACCCAGGCGGCGGAAAGGTCCAGCTGCATGCTCTGCGTAGACTCCAGCTTTTCCAGCGCCTGCTGGTAGAGCTCCCTGGCGAGGCCGGGTTCGCCCACATCTTCAAAAGCCTGCGCCCAGTCCACCGGCTGCACGCCGCCGGGGACACTGCGGCGGATGATCTCGGCAAAGTATTCCCGCACCACGGCGCGGTCGCCCATGGCATGGGCCACACGCACCATCAGCGGCAGCTTGCGACCGTCCAGGCGCAGGGTGGGCAGTTCCTGGAGCACCTGGCATGCAGACGAGGCCCACCGGACACGCCCGGTTTTCAGCAGAGTCTCAGCCGCCAGTTCCACGCAGATGCGGTCCCCTTCCCCTGGGGCGCTCCAGCCCTGCCGGAGGTCATCTTCCGCCTTATCCGGCAGATCAGCAGCAAGGGCGCTGAGCAGCAGGGCGGCCAGCGGGCGGTCCAGCCCGGCGCGGCATTCCGTGCGCAGCACCTGCACCCAGGACTCACGGTTCGCCCCCTTGGACTGCTCTTCCATCCAGCCAGTGACCTGCTTCAAAACATCCCGGTCGCGATTGCGCACCCGGAACAGCGCCCCGATCTGGGTGCGGCCGCGCTGCGGAGTCCAGGAAGGTTCCCTGGCCAGCAGTTTCAGCAGCAGAAAGCGGAGGTAAAAACGGTCCTGGTCCTCCTGCACCTGACGCTCGCCCTGGGTGAGAAAATTGAGCGCTTCCGTGGAGCGGTTGTGCTGGCTGAG
>DASWXG010000367.1:0-4383 GCA_036405615.1 Prosthecobacter sp.
CACCACGTCATACTGCCCTTCATCCGTGAGTTTAACTTTATCAATGACAAGCGTGCTGCTGGTGGCTCCTGCAATGTGGAGGCTGTCCCGCCGCCACTGGTATTGCAGCCCGGTGCCGCCTGCGGTGACTGAAAAAGTGGCCTTTCCGCCGACTTTCGAGCGGGCCTTGTAGGGTTGCGTGAAAATCAGCGGATCCACAAACTGGATCTCTGCAGGATCGGATGCCACAGAAGCCTTCGCATTGGTAACAACCACATCATAACTGCCGGCATCCTCGGGTGCGTCGATCTGCACATTCAGCGTGCTTTGGGTTGCCCCCGGAAGGTCCACGCCATTCCGCCGCCACTGGTAGGACGGCGGCGTATTTGGCCCAGTTGTATTGTCCACCTGTACCGAGAAGGTCGCCGTCCTCGGCCCGTCCACATTCAAAACAGACACAGGGTGTTTGAGAACGTGCGGCTGCTCCATGGCAAAGCCCGGAGCCATAAAGACCTCGTCAGAAGCATAATCCGGCTCGGGCTCAAAGTCTGAGGGCACTGTAGTGGTCCTCGGGGTACGGTCTCCCTTTAGGTTCAGGACCCGCAACACGTCAGACCCATAGTGGATGGGGACATTGTAATCTGGGGCAAGGTAGCTGATCACCTTCAGCGGATCTGCTGCCTGCTCAGCCAGACTCACCCGTTTGACATCTGGATAGTAGTCCGGGTCAAAGCCATAGAACAGTGCCCGCGCACCGGGAACCCGCTGGGAGTTGGTTCTTGGGTCAACTGCGTTCAGGCCGAGGCCTGATGCCATTTGGAAGGCCAGCCGACCTTTAATTTCACCAGGCACCCAAGGGTAAGGGCGCCCCAATCCGACGGATTCCATGGACCACCAGCGAGCCGCCTCAACAGCGGGATGCTGGTAACGGCTTCCATTAGTGGTCCCGTCATTCACGAGATAATCAGTCGTATAGGAGGACGCCACCACCAGCTCCGGCAAAGGACCTCGGCCTTGTGGCAACTGGAAGGTAATCGTCTGGATGGGGACAAGGGTGGTGTCCCTTTCGACATGCCCCTCGTAAACTTTGGCGGTGATAGGCCCCGTGGAGCTGAAGTTGAGGTTTTCAGAGCTGCTGGCACTGAAGAACTTGGATGTGAGGGTCATCAATATGGGGCTGCCAAACCCTGAATCGTCTCTGTGCCGGTTCGCCGATGTCCTGCGTGCACTCAGAAGGCCCCCTTCCCGTGACGGGGAGCCGAACAAAAAATGAAGATAATCTAATTGAAACGCCGTGTTGTTCTGGCGGCTGAACACGGGCTGGCCGTTGACCAGGATCTTCGCCAAATCCTCTTTGCTAAACACCAGCGTGTATTTGAGAGCATTGCTCCGGGGTTGAAACGGATGAAAAATCTCCAGATGAAGCCTGGCCTGGATACGGCGGACATGGGGAGCCAGCGGAGTGTCGGGATCGAGCGAGTAGTTCCAATTCGCCGAGTCATATCCAGGGTGGTTTCTGAAATAACGGCCGTAATTTACATTTCCTGGTTGGCTCGATCCCAACAATCCAGTTGTATTGTAGAGGCCCGGGGTGTTTGGGTCGCTCAAAGGGGGAAAATTGGAATAGCGGCGGACTTTGATCTGTCCCTCGGCGGTGGTCTGCCCCATGCTCGGGGGGTTTCTCCATTGCACAGCTTCAGTGTTGGTCAGGCGCGCCATGCCAGCAAAGCCTGGAGGGGGATTGTGAAGAATCTGCAGCCGCTGGGCCAGCGGGTCCGGATCCACCACAAGCGCGGTGCGTCCCCCGCTGACAATGGCTCCCGCACCCACTGCATTCGCTTCCAATTCAGCAGGCTGGAGGACTGGAATGAGGTAATGATTCCTCTTGGACACGTCCGTCGCTGCCCCCGGATGCTGAACCGGCAAGCGCCAGCTGTACATGTCAGGCGTGCCATCGGCTGTGCAGATGAAATGCAACCCCACCTGGGTGAACGTAAGCTTGGGCTCACCCGTCTGCGACTGTGACGCCAACGGGAATGCCAGAATAACCAATAACTGTACCGTCGCCAGCAGGTAACGGGTTGTGTTCATCCTCATCATTGAAGGGGCTCTAAAAAAATGTTTGGGGGGGGCAGCAGGCCCCGTTTGATTCCAATACCGGGTGTGCCTGCCTGTATGTGAAGCTTTTCTTTTATGGGTCCTGTTCAGGCCGGACCTCCAAGCAACCTTTGCTCACCAGGTCCACGCTGAGGCGCTCCACGGCTTCATCATGCCCCTCGAAGTTCAACCTCGCTTGTGCGGTGCTCGGGAGGTCGAGGGAGGCAGAAACCGTGACTGAGTTCACCACCATCCGCATCACACCTTCCTGCGCCACACTGAGGCTGCGCAGGTGACCTGACAGCGTTTTCGGAGCCCGGGTCTGACTGCCGGGAGCCAGTGTAATGAGGCTGTCCGCCCCCTGCAGCCAGAGCTGGACTCGGAGAGAGTAAGGTACGCCGTCCGACTCGGTGCGCATGTCACTGAAGACCGTCTGTGCCCCGTTCACAGCGCCGGTGGTTTCGCTGCGAAAACGGTCGAACGGTTGCACGATGAAGCGGTTGTACTTTCCGTCCTTGGTCACCCAAATCCAGCTCGCGTAGCCATTCAAACGGTCCGCCACCAGAAAGCCGGAAAGAGCCACCCGGGTGTTGGAGCCCCCGGTCGTGGTCTGGCCCGTGCCGGTGATCTTGTAAATGAGCACGCCGAACTCATCCACCTTGAGCATCGCAGAGGCAGAGATCTGCTCGCTGTTGCGGGTGGCAGTTACCGTGTACAAACCTGCCTTGGCGGGATCCACCGTGGGCAGATACAGAGATGCCGTCACGGCACCTGCAATGGGTTTGCCATTGAACAGCCACTGGTAGGCGACAGCGGATTCATCTCCTGCGGTCTTGGCCGTAAAGAGCGCAGCCCCACCATTGAGGGCGGAGGCGTCTGCGGGAGTCACGAGAAAAGTCAAACCTCCCACGACTGTCAGGCGTGCACCGTGAGAGAGGACGTTGCCATTCTTATTGCTGACGACGCAATCGTAGATCCCCTCGTCAGTCTTTTTCGCCTGCGTCAGGGCGAATGAGGCAGCGGTGGCCTTGGGCAGGTTGGCACCATTCTTCCGCCACTGGTAGGTCAGCCCGGTGCCCTCGGCTTCCACGGCCAGTTGCACCGCGTTACCGGCCGCCACCTCTTCGGATTCAGGGTGGGAAACAATGACAGGCAGACCGTTCAGCACGGTGACGACAGCCTTTGCCGAACCCACCGCACCACTGGCGTCCGTGATCAGTACATCATACGTGCCTGCGGCTGTGCCTTCCTCGTTCCCATAGAGCACCAGTTGATAAGCCACCGCCCCGTCCACGGGTTCGCCATTTTTGCGCCATTGATAAGAAAGGAGGCCCTCGCCCACAGCCCGCACGGTCAAGGCCACCTGCCCTCCTGGGCGCACTTTGCCACCGAGCGGTTGCTGGAGAATGGCCAGCGGCCTCTGCACGGTGAGTGTGGCAGCGGATGAAACCCGGGAGCCGTTGGTACCGGTCACCATCACATCATAACTGCCCTGGTCTTCCAGTTTGACCTTGGCCAGGGTCAGCACCGCGCCCGTGGCACCGGGGATGTGGAGACCGTCGTGCCGCCATTGGTATTTCAGACCGGTGCCTTCCGCGTGAACCGTAAAGCTGACCTTCTTGCCCACCAGCACCGAAACGGAGTTTGGGTTTTCCAGGATGGCCGGGTCCGCCAGCGTTATCTCAGCCGGGTTGGAGATGACGGTCCCTTTGCTGTTAGTAACCACGACGTCATACGTCCCCTGGTCATCCAGCGAATCCACGAAGACATGGTTTAAGCTATGGGTTGCTCCTGGAATAGGAACTCCGTTTTTGCGCCACTGGAAGGTGGGTGGATCATTGAAAGCCGAGGTATTGGCCACGGTCACAAACGGCCTCACGATATCAAAGGACGGCAGATCTGTGGATGAAACAGGGTGTTTGACAATGAACGGCTGCTCCTGGGCAAATCCGGGTGCCAGGTAGTACTCGGAAGAACCGTAGACAGGTTCGGGAGCAAAAGCGGAAGGGTTGACTGTCGAGAGAGGTGTCGGAGGTCCTTGCAAGCGGAGCAGGCGAAGCACATCCGAACCGGCGTGGAGAGGGGTATTGAAGTCTGGGGACTGGTAGGCAATCCGGGCAAGTGGCTGCGCCGTCTGCTGGCTGACACTGACGTGTTTCACATCCGGATAAAACGTGTCATCAAAGCCATAGACCAATGCATGGATGCCGGGCACGCGTTGGGAGTTGTTGCGCGGATCCACAGCACTCAGCCCCAGGGGCGTGACGGAGAGATTTACAGGATCCAACAAACGGAGCCTTCCTGGGA
>DASWXG010000368.1:0-11978 GCA_036405615.1 Prosthecobacter sp.
GGGACCGGAGTGCCGGTGGAGTTGGCCAGCAGCTTGAAGTTCTTGATGATCTCCACGGTCAGCTTGCCGGGTTTGCCATCACCAATCGGGCGGCGGTCGTACTGCACAGCCGGGATGACCTCGGCGGCGGTGCCGGTGAGGAAGCATTCGTCAGCGGTGTAGATTTCGTGACGGGTCATGGTCACTTCCTGAACATTGAGGCCCATCTCGCGCATCACCTCGATCACAGCCTGGCGGGTGATGCCGTTGAGCGCGCCGCTGGCGATGGTGGGGGTGTACACCTGGCCGTTTTTGATGACGAAAATGTTGTCTCCGGTGCACTCGGCCACGTAGCCCTGCTCATTGAGCATGATGCCCTCTTCACAGCCGGCCTGGATGCACTCGATCTTGGCCATGATGTTGTTGAGGTAGTTCAGGCTCTTCACCTGCGGGCTGAGAGCCGCAGGCGTGGGCCGGCGGGTGGCGCAGGTGATGAGGTTCAGCCCGGTCTCATACTTCTCCTTGGCATACAGGGTGATGCCGCTGGCGATGATGATCACACCTGCTCTCGGACACTGGTAGGGGTTCAGACCCAGAGGGCCTGCGCCGCGGGTGATGACGAGGCGGATGTAGCCGTCGCGAAGATTGTTGGCGGCCACGGTCTCCACGGTGGCCTTTTCCATTTCCTCGATGGAGATGGGGATGGTGAGGCAGATGGAACGGGCGCTCTCATAGAGGCGCGCCAGGTGCTCCGTGAGGCGGAAAACGCGGCCGTTGTAAATGCGGATGCCCTCAAAGCAGCCATCGCCATACAGCAGACCGTGGTCGAAGACCGAGATTTTGGCCTCGGATTCGGGAACGAGTTTGCCGTCAAGGTGAATGAGCAGGTTGGAGGAGGACATGGTAATGAGGGAGGGCGTGGAGAATGCCAGCAGCAGGCGGCTTTGCAAGTCTCGCTTGCAAATCGCCTCTGCGTCTCCTGAAGTACAGGCCGGTGGGGACTTAGCGGCTCAGGTCGCCCTGGCAGAGCACCTTGAATCCGGCGCGGCTGAGCACATCGCCCCCGAGATCCACATCGTCGCAGTGAAGGGCAAACAGGGAGAAAAGGCTGGGACGCACCAGCAGGGGATAGCAGAATTCAATGTTCAGTTCGGCCGCAAGCAGGACGCTGAGGCAGTCGGTGAGCCGGTGACCCGATTCTGTAAGCTCGACCACGACAATGTGGCAGTCGGTGTGAGGAATGCCCTTTTCGATGAAAAGCAGCGCGGCGCCTTCAGGGTCGCTAAGGATCAGGCGGACGAGCGTCATCTCCGTGGTGTCCTGCATGGACAGGCCGAGGACCTCGATGGAGTTTTCCTGGAGCAGTTTCACCAGCGCCATCAGAGCCCCGACGCGGTTGGGAAGAAAAACGGAAAGCTGGCGGATGGGGCTGCTTTTGGCTGTGGCTGCGGGAGTATCTTGGGGAGTCGGTTGCATGGCGTGCGGAGGTAGAGTGGAGCAGGACGAACAACGGACGGGAGGCTAGCCCGCAGGGCCGATGGAGGCGCGGGTGTCATCAAACTGGGTCACCCGGAGAGGGATGGTGAACAGGACCTGGCCTGCGCGCTCGAGAACCCAGCGGTAAACCCCCTGCTTTTCAATACGCAGGCGCTGCAGGTTCAGGACGATGTTCCGGGTGACAAAAGGCACAAAGCTGGAAGGGAAACTGACATCCACCGCAGGCTCAAAGGGCGGCAGGCATTCCTGGCCTGCGGGATCAATGCACCGGATCAAGAACGGATGGTGGCCAGCATCCGCAGGCTCAAACAGGATGCGGACGACGAGGGAGCAATGCGGATGCACGACGGGGAATTCGCGTGCGCAGAGGGTATCAAAGGCGCCCAGGATGCACAGCTTGCCGGAGTAGTCGGAAGCGGAGTCGCAGAGCGTGGCGATTTGGACGGTCATGTCGGAGGTACTGTACTGCTAAGGAATGCAAGCAGTTACGAACCGCGTTTGAAAAGGCGCCGGAAGAATCCGCCCAAAGTACGCTGCTCTGGCTGAGGCGGTGGTGGCGGTGGGGCGGCGGCCCGGGGTTTGGGCGTGCCTGCTGCATTGCCATCCATGGTGCCTTCATCCACGGCGAGCGCCTGGGGGACATCTTTCAGGGCGGCCACCAGCGGATCATCTGTGGAGGCACCTTCAAAGTATTTGGTGAAGACTTCATTCACCATGGGGGCTGCAACTGCGCCACCGCTGACGGTTTCTCCTGGCCGGCCTTCATAGACGACGGCAAACGCGAGCACCGGCTGGCTGGCGGGCAGGAATCCGGTGAACCAGGCCAGATTCTGATCCTTCGCGGGCACCCACTGCGCGGTTCCGGTCTTGCCGGCGATCTGCGCCTTTTTGATGGCAGCATTCCGGCCGGTGCCGCCGCTGCCGGAAACCACGGCCACCATGCCCTTCACCACCGTTTCACGATGGCTGGGATCCAGGTTCACCTGACGGCGGACGCGGGGTTCCATGGCATCCACCACGACTTCACCGATGGTCTGGACCTGCTTCACCAAGCGAGGCTGCGGCATGTTATTGCCGTCACCGAGAGCGGCCATGGCCTGGCAGACCTGGAGCGGGCTGACGAGCACCGCGCCCTGGCCGATGGCGATGTTGGCGAGTTCACCCCCGAGGATGCGGTGGTCAGCATTCGTTGGCACGTTGCCGGACACTTCGCCTTTGAGCGGAATGCCGGTGCGCTCCCCGAAACCGAGGCGCAGGGCCATGTTGGTGATGGGGTCGGCTCCGGCCGTGAGTGCAGCCTGGTAGAACCAGGTGTTGCAAGACCGCTTGATGGCCGAGATGACATTCATCGGCCCTTCGTCAGACTTGGTGTTCCAGTTGTTGAAGTAGCGGTCACCGACCAGGAATGAGGTGCCGCAGTTGAAAGAGGTGGAGGCACTGACGCGGCCGCTTTCCAAAGCCCCCAGGGCGGTGACGATTTTGAAGGTGGACGCTGGCGGATAGGCCCCGCGGAAGCACCGGTCCATCATCGGCTTGCGCGGATCGCTGAGCAGTTCTTCCAGGCGCTTGTTGCGGACGCCGGGGACAAAGTCATTGAGGTTGAAACCTGGGTTGGAAGCCATCGCCAGGATGTCGCCGTTGCGGATGTCCATGATGACCATGGCACCGCCGTTGCGGGCACCTTTTTTCAGCGCGTTCTCGGCGTATTTTTGCAGGTTGAAATCCAGGGTGGTCACCACCGTGCGGCCCGGGGAAGGACGGCGCAAGACTTCGTCCGCCAGCAGCTTGCCATCCGGATCAAAGAGCAGGTTGATCTCGCCCGGGATGCCTTTCAGCCAGGAGTCGAAGGTGATTTCCAGCCCTTCACGGCCTTCCAGTTCTTCAAAAAGCTGGTCGCCATCCGCAATGGGGCCCTGGGGCAGGGGACGGGTTTTGCCGGTGAAGCCGACAATGTTCCAGGCGCAGTCCTGTTTGGGATACTCGCGGATGTAGGCAGGCTGCAGCAGCAGGCCGTCTTCCAAAAGGGGCTTCAGCTTTTCCTGCTGCTCCGCGGTGATTTCGACATTCAGGTTTTCCTCGATGGAGAAGACGAGCGGCAGCCAGCGGCGGTGCTCATAGTGGGAAAGCAGGCGCTCGTCTGGCAGGGACCAGTTTTTGCCGAGCAGGCGGTTGGCGGCGGCAATCTTGCCTTTGGCGAAGGAGAGGATTTTTTCCGGCGTGGCCTTGTCCATGAACGGGAAGTTCAGGGCCAGATAATTGACGACACGGTTCTGGGCCAGCACCACACCGTTGCGGTCCACGATGACTCCGCGCGGAGCCGGAATGCTGAGGCGCATGGTGCGCGCTTCCTTCTGGGTCAGCAGGGTGGCGGTGAGATCGGTCTTTTTCTTTTCTTCACCGATGTTGCCCACCGACACATTTTCCACAGGCACTGCCTTGGGAGCCTCCTGGCCGTGGAGGGATGGGAGGACGGCAGGCAGAAGGCAGGCGGCAAAAGCCAGAGGCTGCCAGGGGCGATAGAACACAGTCTGCATGAAAAGGTAGGCATTCGTCCGACGGCGGGCAGGGTTGGACGTCGCCGGAAGATGCCGGGAGAGGAGCCACCCGTCAAGGTACACGTCAGTTTCCGGCGCGGGCCTGCATGAGATTGCTCACATACTTGCCCAGGAGGTCAAATTCCACATTCAGCCGGTTCCCGGTGCTTTTGCTGTGCAGATTGGTCACCTGGAAGGTATGCGGGATGATCCAGCAAGTGACACTGGAGGCAGTGACCTCGGCCGCTGTGAGGGAAATGCCATCCAGGCAGATGGAACCTTTAGGGATAACCAGGCCGCGAAAGGCCTCTGGCAACTCCACCTCCAGGCGGTGGTCCTGGCCGTGCACGCTCCAGTCCAGGATACGCACGGTGGCATCCACATGCCCCTGGACAAAATGGCCACCAAAGCGGGCACTCATGCTCATGGCCCGTTCCAAGTTGACCACCCCGCCTGGGGCGAGGTCGCCAAGGCTGGTGACCTTGAGTGTCTGCATGAGGATGTCAAAGCAGGCGGTCTGGGCCTGGACGTCCCAGGTGGTGACGGTGAGGCAGCAGCCGTTGACGGCCAGGCTCTCCCCCTCGGTCAATTCTGCCGCCAAAGGGCCGACATTGAGAGTCAGCCGGGCGCTGTCGCCACGGGATTCCAGGGAGAGTACGGTGCCTGTGCACTCGATGAGGCCGGTGAACATGATGGGATGCCAGTTTGTTACTTGGAGGAGGAACGTCTGTCGAATGATCTCTGCCGCTGCCAGACCTCATCCCTGGGGCACATGGCCAGATTCAGGTGGGTAAAAGGCATGCGAAGTTTCCTGAAGAAGAACCATTTTTGCCTTGTCCTGCCGCGAGCAGAAACCCACACTTTCCTGCGGTCCTTAAAATCCCATCCCATGAACGCCGCCCACCGTCCCCTTGCCACGTTTTTGATCGGTTTGAGTTTGCCCGCGCTTCTGAACGCTGAAATGCGCACCTGGAAAAACAAGGCCGGGGTGGCCATCGAGGCTGAAATGACGGCGGTGGATGTGGCGGCCCGCACCATCACCATTGCACGCGCGGACGGTAAGACCTTCACCATTCCCATCGACAGTCTGAGCGATGCGGACAAGACCTTTGCGGCGGAACAGTGGAAAAAGATGCAGGCGGCCCCGGCTGCACCAGCCCCTGCTCCCGCCACTCCCGCAGCAACTCCTCCTGGGACTCCTGCCGCACCGGCGGCTCCGGCACCCGCCGGCGGTGGCAAGCCTGCGCCCGCGCGTCCTGCCATCGCAGTGACACCCGCCAGCAAATTCAAGGTGCCGAACAGTGCGGATTATCTGCGCAGCGTGTTGAAGACCCGGCCGCGTCTGATCCATGGCACCCCGGGCTGGACCTATCTGAAAGGGCAGGTTTCCAGCGATGCCGTGGCCGCCAAGATGCTGGCCAATCTGAAGGCTGGCGGTGAAAAGCTGCTGGAGGCTCCCGAACTCACCCGCATCTTCGGTGAGCAGCGCGGAACGGTGACGCCGGGATCAAAGGCCATGTTTCGCATGGCGACGCTGGGAGCGCTGCACTTTGCCGATGGCGATCCGCGCTGGAAGGAGCGCGGCGTGCGTGAGCTGATTGCGATTACAGACCCCGCCACTTTTCAAAACTGGTATGTGGATGAACCTGCGGTGACCACGGATTTCCTCATTGCCGCCTCCCTGGGGTATGACTTTTTCCGTGACGGTCTGAATGAGAAACAGGCTACCGATGCCCGCACCTACATGGTGGAAAAGGGTGTGGGAGCTCTGGTGGCCTTCCTGAAGGGCGAACCTGCCCCTGAAAGCGCCCGGGGAAAGGCGGCAGGCGCGACTTCCGATGCCAAACCCAAGGCGGCCCCGAAAGCCGCAGCGAAAACAGAGTCGGTGGAGGAGCCGGATTCCGAGCACATGGCTGCCGCTTCGGCCTTGATCCTGTCGGCCATCTGTCTGGCGGATGAAGATCCCACGGCCGCCAAGCAGGCGGTGGAAGCGGCTGGAAAAGTCTTTGGCAAAGGCATGCTGCGTTTTGCCCCTGCGGGTATCTGGCCAGAGGGCATGGAAGCCGGAGAGCACGTGCTGGATTATGCGATCATGGTGATGCAGACGCTGAAATCCAACAGCGGAAATGATCTGGGTTTCAGTCTGCTGGAAGGGCTGCCCCAGGCCGGGCTGGCGCGTGTGCACCTGGTGGGGCCTTCCAATCTGCTCTTTAACTATGGCGATGCACAAGGCAGTGCTTTGACCCGCCCCTGGGTGTCAACGTGGCTGGCCGGTGTGCATGGAAATATGGGCAGCAAAGCCCTGACAGCCGGTGCGGCTCCCGGCCCTGACTCCGCTCTTCTGAGCCTGGCCGGCCAGTTCATGTATTTCAATCCCCATGCCGCCGGTGACGGCGTGGCCGACAGCCTGGACTATGCTTTCCAAGGTGGTCAGGTGGCGGCACTGCGCAGCGGCTGGGACAAGGATGCGTATTATGTGGCTGTGAAGGGCGGTGACAACTCGATCCCGACGGCCCAGCTGGACCTGGGCAGCTTTGTGCTGGATGCGGGCGGCAAACGCTGGGGCATTGAACTGGGGGCGGAAGGCGATCGTGCGCCTGGTTTCAAACCGGCTGCAGACCGGACCAAACGGTATGAATTGTATGTGGAGGGAACGGCGGGGCAGAACACTTTGCAACTCGGCGGAAACCAGGAACTGGATGCGAAAGCTGCCGTGACGATCGGCCAGTCGACCCCGGCGCTGGGCGTGGCTGCAGTGGATCTCTCCAAGGCCTACTCCAAAGCGGTGAAGGATGCCACCCGTGGAGCGATGGTGGTGCGCGGTGCCAAACCGTATGTGGTGCTGCAGGATGACTTCGGCGTGAAAAACACAACACCTGTCACCTGGGTGATGCATACCCGTGCCAATGTGACGACCGAAGGCAACAAGGCCACGCTGGTGGACAAGGACAAGACTTTGCATGCCGTGATCCTGTCTCCCGCCGGAGCAACCTTTGCGGCAGAGGATGCTCCTGAGCCGAAGAGCGAGCAGATGAAAAAGCTGACCGGGATCAAGGTGCTCAAGATCAACCTGGGGGCTGTCAAAGGGGCGCAAACCATCTCCGTGGCCTTTGCCGTGGGCGAGCCGCCGCCCGCAGCTCCCGTCCGGCCGATTGCAGAATGGGCCGGGAAGAAATAGCCAGGCGCAGTCTGGGCGGGTTTCAGTCTAACCAACAAGATGCAAAAAGCCCCGGATGGAATCCGGGGCTTTTTCGCGGAAGGGATGGCCGGTTTGACGGAACCGGTAACAGATGTCAGGCCGGGTCTTTGACGACTTTGCCGCCGAGCGAAAGAATGCGGGCTTTGCCTTTGGCGTCTTCGGCTTCGGCGATCTGGCCGTTGCGCACATACATCTGTGAAAGGCCTGTCCAGGCCAGGAGATCATTGGGCCGGAGGGTGGTTGCCATCAGTCCGGCACCGATGGCTTCTTTGACCTCGCCTGTTTTGAACAAGGCCATGCCGAGAGCCTGCCAGCCGTCGAAGTATTGAGGATCGCGGGCCACGCACTGGCGGTAGAGCACGATGGCTTCTTCCAGCTCGCCAACGGCCAGGTGACCGTTGGCTTCATCAAACAGATCTTCCAGAAGAGGGGCTTCGCTCATGGCTACCAATGTTCTCCTGGAAACGGTCTGAACGGAAACCCGATCAGGCCTGGGTGATCAGCATCTTGACCTTGGATTCCTCGCGGCGGCGGGTGAACCAGGATTCAAACAGGCGGTTGCGCTCCTGGTCGGAACGGCTGTTGCCCAGATTGTCACGCAGCGTGGCGCTGTCGTCGCGCTTGTGCAGTTCCTTGGCGCTGACGTAAACAAGCAGGGAGCCGCTGTCCACGTCGATGGGTTTGGTCAGTTCTCCGGCAGCGGTGTCACGGGCCTGCTGGGCGATGACGTTGCTGTCTTTGATGTCGGTGGCTGGTTCGGCCACGGTGATGCTGACCAGAGGGGAAAGGGTGAGTTTCTTTTCCTTGGCGAGGTCTTCGATCTTCTTGCCGGCCTTGAGGCCTTCAGCCAGGGCGGAGCGGGTGTCGTTGACAGCCTTGGCGAGAGCTTCCTGGGCTTTCTGGGCCACGAGGGCTTCCTTGATTTTGTCTTTCACGGCGGTCAGTTCCTGCTGCTTTGGCTCTTCTGCCTTGGTGACGGTGAAGATGTAGAAACCTTTGCTGCCCTGCACCGGGTCGCTGATGGGGCGCACGTCTTTGTTCAGGGCGAAGACGGCCTGGACGAGTTCCTGTTCAGCCTTGATGGCTTCCGGGGCTGCATCGGCGGTGAACAGGTCTGCTTTCAGAATGTTTTCTTTCGTTTCCTTGGCGACTTCTTCAAACTTGGCCGCAGGGCGGGTGGAGAGTTCGTTGAACTTGTTGACGCGGTCCACCACGGCCTTTTTCAGGTTCTGGACTTCTTCAGGAGTCTTCTTGTCGAGGTCCTTGGGGTTCTCAAACAGCACGTAGCTGATGGCGCGCTTCTCAGCGGTCTTGAAGGTGTCCTTTTTCTCGTCGTAGGATTTCTGGATCTCTTCATCCTTCACCTCAGCGGTCTTTTTGTAGTCGTCGAGGTTAAAGGCGAGGGTGTTGACCTTGAGCGTCTGGTACTCGCTGGCGTAGGTTTTTTCGGCTTCCAGAGCGCTGGCGACATAGTTTTTGCCGACCAGATCGCGCAGGCGGCTGTAGCCGATGCTGAGCTTGATGACATTCAGAATGTCACCGCTGTCAAAGCCGTAGGAGCGGAGCATCTGCTCGGCGTTGTAAGCGGCTTCGTTGTTGAACTTGCCGTTCTCCTGGAAGGAGGGCAGCTTTTCCCACACAGCTTTGGCTTCTGCGTCGCTGGCGTGGATGCCAAGGCGGTCCAGTTCATGCTCCAGCACCAGCTGGTTGACCACGATGTTGTTGTTCTGGTCGTCGCGGGGGCCGATGCCGCCGAGGCTGAGCAGTTCAAACATCTGCAGGTTGTAAACCATCTGCATGCGGCGGGCCATGCGCTGGGCCTCGGCGATGGTGTAGTTGCGTCCGTAGATGGTCAGGGCGGTGTCGCTAGACTGGCCTCCCATGCCTTCGCGGCCCCGCCAGCCGTTCCAGGCTGTGAAACTGACAATGATAATGACAGTGACGGTGATCAGGAAGGCACCGCTGTGGCGACGGAAAAATTCAAGCATGGCTGGCGGAAAGTGTAACGGGCGCGCAAGTAAGCCGCTGCCCACCTGAGGGCAACCGGAAAATCAACGAGAAAGGCATTGGGTTCCAGCCTATGGCTGCCCCTGGGACTGTCCGGGGAGGCTGCTCTGCCGTCTTTTCTCTGTCCGCTGGCGGGAAAGGTATGAACGGCCCGGCTGGCCGGACACCGTTTAAAACTGGTGTCCGGAGTAGTCGCTGGGCATGCGCCAGTCCCCACGGGGAGAAAGGGCCACGGAGCCGACCTTGGGGCCGTCTGGCATGGAGGACCGCTTGAACTGGCTTTGTACAAAGCGGCGGAGGAAGACGGAGAGCCACTTGTCCACGGTCTCGGATGCGTATTTGTCCGCAAAGGCCTGCGCGGCCAGATAGCGGATTTTTTCTTCGCCGCAGCCATGACGGACAAAGTGGAAAAGGAAAAAGTCGTGGAGTTCGTAGGGCCCCACGGTGTCTTCGGTCTTCTGTTCCATGCTGCCGTCTGCGGCCAGCGGCAGCAGTTCCGGAGAGATGGGGGTGTCGATGATGTCGTGCAGGATGGCCCCGGCTGCTGCGGCGTAGAGTTCTTCGGCGCACCATTCAATGATGTATTTGACCAGTGTCTTGGGCACGCCTGCATTGACGTGGTACATGGACATGTGGTCGCCATTGAAGGTGCACCAGCCGAGGGCCGATTCCGAAAGGTCACCTGTGCCGACGACAATGCCGCCGGTCTGGTTGGCCACGTCCATCAGCACCTGGGTGCGTTCCCGCGCCTGGGCGTTTTCATAGGTGACATCGTGGAGGCCAGGGGGGTGGGAGATATCCTGGAAGTGCTGTTCGACAGCGGGGCCGATGGCGATGGTGCGCAGCGGAATGCCGAGGGCTTCGGCCAGTTTTTCGGCATTGCCCTTGGTACGTACGGTGGTTCCAAAGCCGGGCATGGTGACGGTCAGAGCCGCTTCCTTGGGCATCCCGGCACGTTTCAGGGCCTCGATCATCACCAGCAGTGCGAGGGTGGAGTCCAGCCCCCCCGAAAGGCCCAGTACGGCCGTTTTGCTGCGCGTCTGGCGCAGGCGGCGGGCGAGGGCTGTGGCCTGGATGGCAAAGATCTCTTCGCAGACAGCTTTCCGGTCTGCCCCGGCAGGCGGCACAAAGGGGAGGGCGGGAAGGGGGCGTTGCAGGTTTGCGGAAACCTCCGCAGCTTCCTCTGGCAGGGAGCCCAGATTAAAGGTGATGCGCGAGTAGCTCTGCGTGGCAGCAGCATCGCGAAACGCTGTATTGCGTACACGCTCGTGTTCCAGGCGTTGCAGATCAATGTCCGCCGTGGCGGCCCGGGATTCGAAGGCAAACCGTTCCGTTTCGGCCAGCAGCGAGCCGTTTTCCGCGATGAGGCAGTGGCCGGAATAAACCGTGTCCGTGCTGGATTCGCCCGCTCCTGCGCTGGCATAGATATAAGCGGCCAGACAGCGGGCGCTTTGCTGGCCGATGAGCTGGCGGCGGTAGGTGAATTTGCCGAGAACTTCATTGCTGGCGGAAGGATTCGCCAGCAGGACGGCACCGCCCAGGGCCGCGTGGCTGGAGGGCGGGATGACGGTCCAAAGGTCTTCACAGATTTCGACCCCGAGGACAAAGCCGGGCAGGTCCGTGGCCTCAAAAAGAAGATCGGTTCCCACGGGGATGCCATCCTCGGTGTGAGTGTCTGTCAGTGTCTGGGCGGGCGAGAACCAGCGGCGTTCGTAAAACTCACCGGAGTTGGGGAGGAAGGCTTTGGGAACAAAGCCGAGGATTTCTCCGTCGGCCAGAATGGCGGCGACATTGTACAAGCGCCCCTGGATCACAAGCGGCAGCCCTACGATGGCGCAGCAGCCAAGGCCGGCGGTCGTTTCAGCCAGGGCTTTTGTGCCGGACAGCGCCTGTTGCTGCAACCCTCTCTGGTAAAAAAGATCTGCACACGAATAGCCGGTGAGGCAGAGTTCGGGGAAGACGATGAGGCGGCACCCCTGGGCCGCCAGACGCTGCATCTCGGCCCGGATGACTTTCACATTGGCGGCGACATCGCCCAGTTTCAGCTCAGGAGACACCGTGGCTACGCGGACAAATCCATGCTGTTCTCGGGGGCAAAGGGACGGTGTCAGATCGGGCATCAGGCAGCGTAACACAGGGCGGCTGTCTGGCACCGAATAAAAAACACCTTGCATCCTGGCGCGCTTTCCCACACACTTCCGCTGTTCCTGGTTCTCTCAACCAGGTGAACACTGGTGACTGCTCTGGCGATTGGAGCGGTGATTTCAAAGGGTCAAGGCTCTCGAAATCCATTCCTGTGGCGGGCTTCGGCCTGTTCCAGTGGCAGACACCGCGGCAAGGCCGCTCTTTATCAACTCCATTTTCATTCATCCCGAACGGGACCCGCCGCCCGCGAAGCGCCGGAGCACCGTATTTCCCCCCAACCCAGACATCGCAACATGGCAGGACATAACAAGTGGTCCAAGGTCAAGCACATCAAGGCCGTGGTGGACGTGAAGCGCGGAAAAGTCTTCAGCAAACTTTCCAAGGAACTCACGGTCGCGGCCAAGCATGGCGGCTCCAATCCCGATCTGAATGCACGGCTCCGTTCCGCCATTCTGGCTGCCCGTGCGGCGAACGTGCCGAATGACAACATTGAGCGGGCCATCAAAAAAGGGGCAGGGGAACTGGAGGGTGCCGCCATCGAAGAAATCACCTATGAGGGCTACGGCCCTGGCGGTGTTGCGATGATGGTGGAAGTGGTGACCGACAATCGCAACCGC
>DASWXG010000369.1:0-4378 GCA_036405615.1 Prosthecobacter sp.
GGATCTTCTTCCGGAACTGCCCAAGACGTCGGTGGAGAAGCCCCGGCCTGTGGTGGATTCTGTCCTGAAAGCCGTCATTGAAGGCGAGGCTGCCAGTCGTGCGCCCCAGCAGCTGGAGATTCCGGATGTGCCGCTGGCCGATGCCAGCCGCCCCCGGTTCCAGGTGGCAGTGGGCTCGCTGGGGCAGGTGCTCACCGCCCTGCCGCTGACCTCCTCCGACGATGCGGAGATCAATCAAAAGCTGCACCATGCCGTCACCCGCATGCGTTTTGCCCCGGCCCAAAAGGAGACGGAGTGGGTGCAGGTCTCGTTTCGTTGGGAAGGGGGTAAGGCACCATGATCGGTATCGGCCTCCCCCAGCTGGTGATGCTGGTGATGCTCATTGGCGTGACCACCGTTTGTGCTCTTTGGTTTTACACGTTCTGGCGCGAGCAGCGCCGGGAGGCGAAGCGCCGCCGCATCGCCATTCTCTGTCGCATCTGCGGATGCACCTACGCCATCCCGAAAAAGGCTCCCAACATTTCGGTGTGCCCTTCCTGCGGCAGCAAGAATGCCCGGGGCGGATTGCCGCAGATTTAGGGCGTGATTAAGCCTGAAGAAGGTGCGTTAATGCAGTGTGGGCAGGCAGGGCTGGCCGGAACTTAGTTTTCCCGGAACGGTAGGCTGAGGACACCTTCGATCTGCTCCAAAAAGAGGCGGCCTTCAGCCAGGCGCATGCCCGAGGGAAGGGGCTGGGCGGGGCTCCATCTCTCTGGAAGTTGAAGGGTGACACCGCGCGCGCGGACGGGCGCCTGAATCTTCACAAGCAGATCAGAGCCCCTGCGGCTGACATCCACTTGCAGCCGGCTGCGGGCATCCCACCACTCTCCAAGCTGGGAGAGTGTTCCCACCCAGGCCATTTCCTTCAGTTTGGGAAGTAACTGCTCAAAGAAGCGGTATTTGTGATTCAGCACGTTGGGGTGACTTAGAATGGTGAATGTGCCGCCATACATGGAAAGCTGTTTGGCCAGGTTCAGCGCACTTTCGACGCGCTGGTCCATGGCGGGCGGGTGTTCATCCTCCACAGCGACCGGGAACTCGATGATCGAGGTCGGGGAGGCGTATTGCCGGTCATAGTTTTTCCGGTAGGGCAGATACGTCATCACATTGGCTGCGGTGACGGAGGACGCGTAGCGGTAACCGGCCGCCTCCATGGCCTGGGGCAGCGCAGGAGGACAGGCAAGAAAGCCCGGACGAAACGACTTCACTTCGGTGTCTGTGAGCTTTTCCAGCAGAAACTTGCTTACCCGCAGCTCGCCCAGGACCGTTGCGTCACGGGTGTCCTCCATGCCTTTGACGCGAGGCTGGTAATCCGGATACTTCTCCCTGCCATTGCCTAACGGCAAGTGTGCAAACATGTCGCTGTGCGCCACGGAGTGGCTGGCAATCTCCATTCCGGCCCGTCGAAGTTCGCGCAGCAGGCCGACCGAGGCATCGTTGAAGAAGCCGCTGTCAAAATAGTCCCGGTAATACTTGGCCTGGACAAAGAAAGTGGCAGGCAGGCCGTCTTTCACCAGCAGATCCCGGTAGGCTGCCATGTTGGTCATGGACTTGACGTAGTCCACATCAAAGGAAACCACGGCTGAGAGCTTCTGTCCATCAGGCACAGTGTCCACAGTGACCGCCAGCGGTTCATGCTGCTGGTAGAGTTTTTTCAGCAGCCGAAGCCAGACATCCACAGAGGGCTCGTAATCATTTACATAGCTCCGGGAGGCTTCCTCATCCCTGTCATTCTGGCATTTCAGAATGTAGAATCCGAGGTCAAACCCCAGCGCCATGGCCACCCCACCGCCCGGATGCTGTTTGGATATCCAAGCGGCTTTCCCATCCTGGTAACCGGCGAGCACATGCTCCGGCTGAAGGTAATGCTGGGTGCCGATCCAGCTGCCGGACCGGCCTGGATTGCCGAGGCGGACTGTGCGTTCCCGCTCATGGGTCAGGTCCTCTGTCAGGCGGTCATTTTCGGAAAAAGTGAGTTCAAAATGTTCCCGGGATTCGACCACTTCAGCAAACCCGAACAGATCCTTGAGATCACCGCCGAGCACCTGGGTGGCCAGGAGACACCCGCCGCTGGCGACATGCTGGCGCAGTTTGTTTTGCTGGTCGCGGTTGACGAATTTTCCCGAGATGGCGGGATAGACAAGCACCACCTTATGCCGGAGGGCCTGGTCGGCATCGGTGGTGATGACATGGGGAATGCCCATAGTCTCCAGGGCATTTTGGATACCGGTCCAGGCCGATTCACGGTCAGTGAGCAAAACGGCGAGGCGGCTGGTTTCAGTTCCTGCCGCTTGTTTTAAAACGGAGTCCAATGTGCTGGCTGGCGGACCTGGCAGGGTGGTGCCCTGGGGGCCTTCCAAGCCTTTGAGCTCTTCATAGGTGTCCCGAGGCAGCAGGAAGTAAACCGTCACGGCAATCGCGACGAGGCCGATGAGGAGGAGGACAGGCGAGAAGCCTTTTTTCATGCGTGACAGTCCAGCGCAACCTGGGAGGCGCAAGCCCTTCATGAAGCACCTTTTTCAAAAGACGGAAGAGCCAGATTTTTTTACCGTCAGCGGTGGAGGATGGACCGGATCTGCTGCTTCAGGATCTCCTGGTTGTGCGAGCCTCCGGTTTCTTCCTGGGCCTGTTCGAGCACCAGCATCAACCGGTCTGCCGGAACGTCGGGAAACTCGCGTTCCATGCACTCGATCAGGGCATCATTGTCGGTTTCCCCCTGCACGGTCACATCTCGGGGAACAGCACCGGATTCATAGGCGATCTCGCTCATGTCTGGAGATCGCATCCGCAGGGGCAGTTGGCCGTGCCTGCGAGCGCCTGCCAAACAAAACACCCCGCAGGGCAACCTGCGGGGTGTGGAGAACACAAACCGTGGCCTCAGGCAAAGATGCCTGTCAGCGGCTGGCCCTTGTCGGCAATGGTGAAAGGCCGCTTGCTGGGGCTGTAGATCACCTGGTCCAGGGGCAGTCCGAGAGCATAGGCGATGGTGGCGTTCAAGTCGGCGATCTGTACTTTGTTTTCTGCCACCTCGCGGCCTTCCTTGTCGGTCTTGCCATAGGTCATGCCACCGGCAATGCCGCCGCCCGCCACCACGGCGGAGAACGCTTTGGGATAGTGGTCGCGGCCGACGTTCAGGTTGATGTCGGGGGTGCGGCCAAACTCCGAGGTCACGACGACGAGCGTGTCTTCCAGCAGGCCGCGGGCATTCAGATCCTGCAGCAGGGTGGACAGGCCTTTGTCGAGGGTGTCGCACAGTTCTGGCACGCGCACGAAGTTGGCGGCATGTGTGTCCCACCCTCCCAGGCTCACTTCCACAAAACGGACACCGCGTTCGACCAGGCGGCGCGCCAGCAGGCAGCCCTGGCCGAAGGCTTCTTTGCCATAGGATTTGCGCAGCTCTTCAGGCTCCTCGGTGAGGTCAAACGCCTTGAGGTCCTCCGACTTCATCATGGCCATGGCGTCATCATACATGTCGCTGTAGGCCTTCACATTGCGGTGGGCATAGGTGGAGCGGAAGTCCTGGTCCAGCTGTTCGGCAAGGTTCATCCGCTTCATGAAGCGGTCCTCCGTGAGGCCGGGCTGGAGGCGGACGTTTTTCAGGCCGTTTTCGGGATTGCTGACATACAAAGGGCTGTACTGGGCCGGGAAGAAGCCGGAGCCGGGGTGGCGGCTGTCATTGCCGATGAACACAAAGTTAGGCAGAGTGCTGTTGCCTCCGCCCTGGAAGACATTCAGCCAGGCTCCCATGGCCGGATGGCGGATGGTGCCGCGCATGTCATAGCTGGTGTGCATCATGTAGTTGCCCTGCTCATGCGCGCCCTGCGTGGAGGTGAGGCTGTTGATGACACAGGCATGGTGCATCTGCTGCGCGGTCAGCGGCAGATACTCGGAGATGCGCACGCCGTCGGCACTGGTCTTGATAGGCTTGGTGGGGCCTGCTGTTTCCACACCCTCCTTGGGATCCCAGGTGTCCATGTGGCTCTGGCCTCCGGACATGTACAGGTAGATCACGTTTTTGGCCGTGGCCACCTGCTTCAGCTTGGAGGAGTTTTCAAACGCGGCATAGGACTTGCCGCTCATGTAACTGCCCAGCAGGCCGACGCCCAGCAGGGAGGAAGCCGTTTTGGCGGCAAAGTCGCGACGGCTGATTTCGCCGGTGCGCAGGAGGGAGTTGGCGAGTTCTTGTTTCATAAGGGTGGCGTGCGGGCGGTGCGGTTGTATGAATGAAACGAAACGGTGCTCTGGCTGGAAAACGGCTTACTGGATGAAGATGAACTGCTGGGTGTTCAGGAGCGAATAGACAAGGTCCTGCATATCGGCCAGGCCTTCATCCTGGGCC
>DASWXG010000370.1:0-4592 GCA_036405615.1 Prosthecobacter sp.
GGTGATCTTCACCAACAAGGACCGGCCCCTGGCCAGCATCAATGTGCTGCATGTGGGCAAGGGGGACGGTTACTTTGACGATGTGAAGCTGTGCGAACTGGCACCGGCAGAAGGCTTCAAAGAGGAGAAGCTGGCGGGTGATGCAGCGCAGGCCGCGCGTGCCGGTGTGGCTGTCACCGCTGCCTTCCAGCACCTTCCATTCGGCTCCGGCATTGCCTGCACTTTTCCCGTAGTCCCGGCGCTTCCAGCCCTCGGGCAGACCATCCTTGCCCACCTTTTCAAAACCGGCGTTCGCCAGCAGGTTCGGCCCTTCCTTAAACGCGTTCACCCCATGCTTGCGGGAGAGAAGCCGGGCCGCTTCACGCAGCCACTCATCCTTCGCAACCGCCGGGTCCGCGCTGATGCGCGACACCAGGGTGCGGATTTCCTCCGTGGTCGGCAGCTGCGCCAGTTTCACCCAGGCCGCGAGGCGGGTGTGGGCGTCCGCATCGGTCAGCGTGCCGGAACCAAACAGCAGCCCGGCAGCTTGGGCGTCGTTGCCCAAAGCCCGCACCGCATTCCGGCGCAGCACCGCATCCGCAGACAGCAGGGCCGCCTTGTGCGTGGCTTCATCCAGCTTGCGCGTTCCCTGCAAAGTCCACAAAGCATGGGCCGCCGGGGCACCGCCCTGTTTTAACACAGCAGGCAGATTTTCCGGCAGCTTGCCGCTTTCCACCGCCAGCCGCTGGGCCGTCAGGCGGGAAACCTGCGTGTCCGCATCCAGTGCAGGCGGCTTGTTGAGGTGAGTTCCCGTTTTGGAAACGATCCGGTAGATGCGCCCCCGCTCGTGGTCGCGCAGGTCATTTTTGTGAGCACCGCCCACGCCCGTTTCCCCTTTGAAACCGCCACGCTCCACGCTCGGGGTCGGGTTGTGCTGGATGATGAAGTTTTGAAAATCGGCAAACCATACCGCACCGTCCGGCCCCACCTCCGCAAACACCGGAGACATCCACTCATCCGTGCTTGCCACCAGGTTGTAGGCATCATGCGCCACATAGCCCGCTCCCTGCGGTTTCACATCCATGAGGGTGATGACCTTCATCGTCGGTTCGCATACCATGGCCATGCCCTGGAAACGTGCAGGCAAGGAAGCGCTCTCGATGAAGGCGCTGCCGCAGGCTGCGGTATAACCGCCAAACACATCCACCTGCCGGAAATTCGGCGTGATGGTGTGCACCGTGTCCACCTCATTGATCTTGCTGGCGGTCATGCCGCGCATGCCGGGCGGAAAAACGCCGTTGGGAATGCCTCCATAAAAGATCGGCGCGCCATTGGCCGTGCCGCCAAACTGGTCCCCCGCCGCATTCGCGCTGTGTCCCCAGGCGTTGTTGGTGAACTGGTGAAGAAACTCCAGCGCTTTTCCATCCGGGCGGAAACGGTAGGTGCCCATGGTGAACTTCAGCGGCTGCCCGCCCACCTCGCCCTCAAAGCCGCTGTAGCCCACACAGCCGTAGATCCAGTTATCCAGGCCGTAGTGCAGGTTGCTGGCCTGGGCGTGCGTGTCGCGGATGCCATAGCCCGTAATGATGTCTTCCCGGACATCGGCCTTGTCATCGCCATCCGTGTCCTTCAGAAACATGAACCGCGGCGGCTGGCTCACGATCACTCCGCCGCGCGCAAACACCAGCGCCGTGGGGATGTTAAGCCTGTCGGCGAAAACCGTAAACTTGTCGGCGCGGCCGTCTCCGTCCGTGTCCTCGCAGATCTTGATGGAGTCATGCCCGCGCCCGTCTTCCACCAGACCGTGCGGGTAGTCGCTGGTCTCGCACACCCACAGACGCCCACGCTCGTCCCAGGCAAAGGCGATGGGCTTGCGGATGTCCGGCTCGGCCGCAAACAGCTTCAACTCCAGATCCGCAGGTACCTGCGTGCGCTCCATGCTGCCCTTCACGCCGAAGGGATGCTGAAAGGTCAGCGGTTGCGGCCGTTTTTCATAGTTGGCCACCATCGGATGCGCCTCCCGTTTTTCCGGCTCACGCTGGGCCAGGAAGGCCTCGTAGCTTGCGCGGCGTTGCGGCGGCAGAGCCTGCATCACCTTCGCCTGGAGGGCCGCCACAGAGTCCGCTTCTCCCGCGCGGATCACCACATCATAGGAGTCCGAAGCCCCGGCTGTCCGCGCGTGGTCAAACCAGATCGCATCGCGCCCCAGGTCCCGCATCGCCTCGTGCAGCAGCCCCGGGTTCAGAGCCTCGGCCCCGGTGGCATCCACATACAGCACCCGCACAGGCCCCTCCGCAGGCTTTTGGGACAAAGCGGCCAGAGGCGCGAGCAGCAGCAGAAACAGGGCGGATTTCATCGTGGTTGGTGAAGGTGGATTTTCACCGGATTCAACGCCCGAAAGCCAGCCTGTTGCTCTGACAACTTTTAGGCGAAATCAGACATCAAGCTCCTAATACCCGATTCAACACAAACATTTGGAGAGGAGCACCGGCACTCCTTTCCTGCCTCTACGGTGCGATGTCAAAGTGGGGCGAGCCGAACCGGTCCGGCTGGCTCCAGCCGTCCGCCGCACGAGGATAGATGCTGGCATCGGCGGAGGGAGACGGATACCCCAGACCGCGGTAGCCCCTGCCGGTGCCCACACTCATGGAGACGCTGCCATGAATCTTGTTCTCCGGAGCCGGCATCATGATGGGGCTGTCCGCGCTGGCTTCCGGGTCCCGGTATTTGTCCGATGAGGCCGAGGTGCAGGCAGAGACGGTGAACATCCCCAGCAGCGCGGCGAGTGCATGAACGGCAGGTTTCATAGGCGGCATGAATCAAAGCGCAGACGCGCCCGCCTTCAACTTCCATCCTCCGGCGTTCCTGTTACACGCTTACCAGACCGCGCCGGATGGCCTCCGCCGTGGCCTGGGCCCGGTCGTTCACCTTCAGCTTCACCAAGATGCGGCTCACGTGCTGCTTCACCGTGTCTTCGCTGATGCCCAGCGTTGCCGCGATTTCCTTGTTGGCGTTGCCCTGGGTCACCAGCCGCAGGATCTCCCTTTCGCGAGGCGTGATTTCCGGTTCTGCCGTGCGTTCACGCAACCGCGCTTCCAGGTCCGCCGCCAGCCAGCGCCCGCCCTGGGCCACCGTGCGGATGGCCTTCAGCAAATCCTCGCGCGAAGAGGTCTTTTGCAGATAACCCAGAGCCCCGGCCCGCAAAGCTGCCTGCACCTCCTCATCCCGGGCAAAGGTGGAAAACATGAGCACCTTCGCCTGCGGATGCGCAGCCACAAGCTGCGCGGTGGTCTCGATGCCCGAGATGCCCGGCAGTTGCAGATCCATCAGCACCACACGCGGTTGCAGACGCACAAAAGACTCCAGGGCCAGTTCGCCACGGTCCACCTCGCCCGCCACCTGCAGATCATCCTCCAGTTCCAGCGAAGCCGCGAGGCCGCTGCGCACCACAAAGTGGTCGTCAACCAAAAGGAGGGAAATGGGAGAATCGGACATGAGGGGAAAGTTCAGGAGGGATCAGCCGGCAGCGACCAGGACACGCACACACGGGTGCCGTGCGGGTCGGCATCCCGCCACTGCACCTCTGCGCCTATTCGCAGGCAACGCTCACGGATGCCCATGCAGCCAAAGTGCCCGGCCATGCCCTGGGTGGCCTGGTTTTGCAGGCCCTGGCCATCATCTGCCACCTCCAGGCACAGGCTGCGGTCATAGGTCCCCAGGCTCAGGATCAGATGCGAGGCGCGGGCATGTTTCAGCACATTGGTCACCGCCTCCTGGGCGATCATGCGCAGGTGATGCGCCACATGCGCAGGCAGGCTGGGCATTTCAAAGCCGGGGTCGATCCGCAAGGCAACATCCAGCGTCTCACTGGCCGTCCGCTCGGCCAGTTCCTGCAGCGCTGCGGGCAGATCCGTCACGCTGTCCGGGTCTGCCCGCAGGTCGGCCACCAGATTGCGCGCCTCAGTCTGGATGCGCGACACCAGATGGCGCGAGGTTTCCAGCAGCCCCTTGGCCTTGTCCTCCAGCGGCCGTGTGGTGGCGGCATCCAGCCGCAAGGACAGGCCCGCCAGTTCCTGCTCCAGCGTGTCGTGGAACTCGCGCGCGATGCGCTGGCGCTCCTCCAGCACCGCCTCATGGGCCACGCGCAGTTTCAGGGCCTCGCCCTGCTTGGTTACCTGCCTGCGCAGAAGGGTGATCCACAGCAGCCCCCCCGCCACCACCGCCAGCAGCAGGCCCACCAGCCCGGCCAGCCGTTGCGCCGTCCACCAGGAAGGCGCACGCAGCGTCACCAGATCATACGCACTCCGCAGCCACAGCATGGCGCGGTCCGGGCGTGAGCGGAAACCTTTGTCCGTGGAAGATTCCACCCGGCAGATGCCCGTGAGGCCTAACAAAGAACCTGGCAAAAGAGGAGCCGCGCGTTCATTCAGTTCCGGCAGCAGCGCACGCAGGGACAGTCCCGCCGCCATCAGACGCAGCTCCCAGCCGGAGGCCGTGCGGTAGGCATCCACCAGCTCCGCCTGGATGCTCACCAGGTCCGCGTCCAGCTCCCCGCCCAGCAGTTTTTTCATGTCTGCTTTCACCGGTTCCGGCCCGCCTTCTGCAGACGCATC
>DASWXG010000371.1:0-1705 GCA_036405615.1 Prosthecobacter sp.
GACGCTCCATTGGTACTTGCGGGCGTGCTCGCGGATGAGGAAAGGCAGATCCTTTTGCTGTGCGAGGTCAAAATGAGGGGCCAGCTGCTCCTTCAGCCAGGCAAACGTGGAGCCTTGCGGCCAGTTCCCACGCGGCGTGAACTCCTCCAGCCAGGTGCAGGGCGTGGTCAGGAGAAGCTGGCCACCCGGGTTCACCAGATCCGGCAGCCGCTTGATGAGCAAGGCCGGATCCGTCAGGCGGCAGAGGAGGTTTGCGGCGTGGACAAGGTCAAAACTTCCCAGGTCAGCGCGCAGGTGCATGGCGTCTCCTTGCTCAAAGC
This sequence comes from Prosthecobacter sp., assembly GCA_036405615.1. GTDB lineage: Bacteria > Verrucomicrobiota > Verrucomicrobiia > Verrucomicrobiales > Verrucomicrobiaceae > Prosthecobacter. Next base: position 321 of record DASWXG010000371.1, read on the forward strand.
TCACACCCTCACGGCGGCACTCTTGCGGCACGCGGGCCAGCAGGGTGGTGGAGGCGGCAGCCTCATCGGTACGTTCATAAGGAAGGTCAGCCAGCACGAGCTGGGCAGCGGCTTCGACAAAGCTGTGGCTGTAGTCAATGCCCAGGACAGAGCCGGCGTGTTTGGCCAGCTCAAATGAAGAACGGCCCACGGCGCAGCCCAGGTCCAGGGCTGAGTCCACCGGCCCGGAAAAGTCAGCCAGTTCCGTCACGGTGCGCACCGCGAAGCCCAGGGCCGAATGAGGCCCCTCCGCCCAGGGCAGGATCTCCTGCGGGCTGCCATAGTGAAACAGCAGATATTCATCTAGCAGGCGGCGGGTCTCGTAAATGTTCATGGGAGGCAGAGGCTACGATCTCAGCATGAAACAGGGCGGCATGTTTGTCGCTATGGCAGATCGGTTTCTTCCGCTTGGAAAGAAAGTCTCTGGCCAGGAAAGGATTCCACTATTCCGCAGATGACCCTTGGTCTGGCATCAGAAAAGAATATTCTCCACAAAGTTGCGTACGTGGACAGGCAGCTTGCGGTGTTTCCGGGTTACCGCGATGACTTCCCTTTCGAACCGTTCGGGAAGGGTGATCAGGCCCAACGCTTCTTTGCGGCGGTACAGGGCAAGGGCCCGGCGTGGCACAAAGGCCAGGCCGAAACCCGAGGCTACGAGATTGATGATGAGGTCAAAGCTGTCCAGTTCCATGCCTGGCTCCGGGTTCAGGCGCTGCCGTTTCAACCAGCGGCCCAGGGCCTTGCCCGTGTGGGTGGAGGTGCTGATGGTCAGCCAGGACTGTTGGTGAAGCCAGGCCTGGAGGCGGTCGCGCCGCCGGATGCTGGATGCGTGCCCGGCCAGAGCAGCCGGGGCGATGAGTTCGAAAGCGTCCTGGAACCGGTGAGTGACCTGTGCGGACTCCGGCAGGCGTGACGGAGGGCATAGTACACCGATGTCTATCTGGCCTTCGTCCAGGGACGCCAGAATCTGTTCACCCGTATTGTAGCTGATCTTGCACACCACTTCCGGGTGCCTCTGGCGGTTCGCATGGAAGAGACCGGGCATGTGGGCCATGGCCATGGAACGGGACACCGCCACGCGAACTTCGGGCCGGGCGGTAGCAAACGTGGCGTGCAGGCCGTCCAGCGTGGCGGCCACACTGCCCACCAGCCGGGCCGCTTCAGTCGCGAGATACTGTCCTGCTTCCGTGATCTCGACCGAGCGCGTGGTACGTTGCAGCAGGGAGACGCCGAGCCTTTCCTCAAGCGCCTGCATCTGCCGCGTCAGCGCACTGCCCGAGAGTCCCGATTCGCGGGCAGCCCGTGTGAAGCTGCGATGCTTCACCACCAGATGAAACAGGTGCAGC
>DASWXG010000372.1:0-1874 GCA_036405615.1 Prosthecobacter sp.
GGTGATCTTCACCAACAAGGACCGGCCCCTGGCCAGCATCAATGTGCTGCATGTGGGCAAGGGGGACGGTTACTTTGACGATGTGAAGCTGTGCGAACTGGCACCGGCAGAAGGCTTCAAAGAGGAGAAGCTGGCGGGTGACCCCAAACGGGGCGAAGACATTTTCTGGAAACACCCCGTGGCAGCCTGCATGACCTGCCACATGCTGGGTGGCAAGGGCAGTCCGGTGGGGCCCGCGTTGGATGGCATCGCCAGCCGGAAGGACGAGGCGTATATTGTTGAATCTTTGGTTAATCCCAATGCCCGTCTTGCGGAGGGCTACACGGCCACCCCCATCAGCCCCATGCCGCCGATGAACCTCATTTTGAAACCGCAGGAGTTTGAGGACGTGAAGGCCTTTATCCTCAGCTTGAAGAAGTAGGGGCGGCCGGTGAGCTGAAGGGAGCGCGCACACTCCTGTGCGCATTTTTCCCTTCGCGGCTTTGCCGCCCTTTTGAAGGCTGCGGGCAGGAGTGCCAGCGCTCCTCTCAGTGGATGGACACCTCTGCGCCGGCACGCAGACGGGAGGCGAGGCGGACGATGTCCCAGTTGGCGAGGCGGATGCAGCCGTGGCTGGCGCTGCGGCCGATGGTGTCAGGATCGCTGGTGCCGTGCAGGCCGATGCCGCGGCGGTTCGTGGCTACCCAGATAACGCCCACCATGTTGTTAGGTCCGGGTGGCAGCAGGTAGGTGGTGTCGCCGCGTTCACCGGTTTTTAGAAAGCTTTTGTCATAACGGAAGTCCGGCAGGCGGGCGATGCCACGTACCTTCCATTCCCCCTCGGGAGACTTTGTCTGTTGCGAGCCGATGGTCACCGGGAAAGCGGCGGCGAGTTTGCCGTCTTCATAGAGACGCAGCATGCTGTCCTGGGTGCTCACCTTGACGGCAATTTGGGAGGGCTTGAGCAGCTTGCCCTCATCACGGGAGCCGTCTTCGCCTGTTGTTTTCGCATCATCGGATTCAGCATTGGGTTTGCCCGGGCTCTCACCTTTGGCGCTGCCCTTGTTTTTAGGTTTGGACTTGGCCTTGGCCTTGCTCTTCTCTTTGGCTTCCTTGTCAGAGTCGCTGTCTTCACTGGCGATGAGGTCCAGCAGGGCCATGTCCTTGACCTTGCGGGCATCGAAGGGGTCCACATTCGGCACCTTCACTTTGTCGCCGGGTTTCAGCGCCTCGCTTTTGCCGGGATTGAGTTCATGGAAGTACTTCAGGTCGCAGTGGAACTTCTCCGCCACAGCTTCGGCCAGGGTGGCATAGGGCAGCCATTTCAGTTTGGCCATGGCGGGCACCTCCTTGGGCACTTCGCCCACCTGGCTGGCGTCTTCTTCGGTGACCTGGTATTCCAGAAACACGGGTGTGATACTGGCGAGATCCAGATCCTTCAAATCGGGCAGGGGATGCACAGCTTTGTTGCTGAGGTCAGGGGCCTCTTCATCAGCCTTGGCTTTTTTGTCGTCCTCTTTCGCACCGTCTTTTCCGCTTTTCTCAGCGGAGGGCAACGGAACCGGTTCCTGGCCGAGAGACTCGCGGTAGAGATTCAGCGCCTTGTGGGTAAAGCCGCCGTAGCGGCCGTCGATCTTGCCCGGGCCGAACTGGGCTTTGTCCAAAAAGATCTGCAACCGAGTGGCTTCTTCGAGGCCTCCGCCCGCCGGGGCTTGGGGCTCATCTGCGGCCTGGAGAAGTGAGACGGGGGCCCAGGCGAGAGCCAGCCCGCAGGCGAGGTGAAAGGTGCAAAAAAGTTCGTTCATGACTCCAATTCGTGCAGGTCATGAAGTGCGGACGTGCGCCCGGGATTTGCCTTTGCCAAAGGGCGGGAATATCGCATTTTACAATCCCCT
>DASWXG010000373.1:0-3295 GCA_036405615.1 Prosthecobacter sp.
TCGGTGGCACACCGCTGATGACGTCCACCTCCGGCTTTTCCATCTGCTCCACAAATGTGCGGGCAAACACGGACATGCTGTCCAGGAAGCGGCGCTGGCCTTCGGCGAAGACGAGATCAAAAGCCAGCGATGACTTGCCGCTGCCGCTCAGGCCGGTGACCACCACAAATTCGTCCCGTGGAATATCCAGCGAGATGTTTTTGAGGTTATGCTCACGCGCGCCCCGAATGCTGATGGCATTGGCTACGACAACCTCCTCGGGTTTACGCTTGGTGCTCCCATACTTCGGCGCTTTCTCGGCCAGGGTCAGCCCCGATGCCGGACGGCCAAACTTCTCCGCCAAAAATTTGCCAGTCCACGATTCCTTGCAGGCCGCCACTTCCTCCGGTGTTCCTGCCGCGACCAACTGGCCGCCGTTCGCACCGCCGTCCGGTCCCAGGTCAATCACCCAGTCGGCGCACTGGATGACATCAATGTTGTGCTCGATGACCAGCAGGCTGTTGCCTTCGTTCACCAGCCTCTGCAGCAGTTTCACCAGCAGGGCAATGTCATCGAAATGCAAACCGGTGGTAGGCTCGTCCAGCAGCAGAAGGGAGGAAGGCCGCCCCTCATCTCCCGCAGAAGCGGCATTTTCAATCAGGTGCCCCACCAGCTTGAGCCTTTGGGCTTCGCCTCCCGACAGCGTGTTGAGGGGCTGGCCCAGTTTCAGATAGCCCAGCCCGGCTTCGGCCAGGATGGCCAGCTGATCCGACACCTGTTTTGCCTTGCGCAGAAAAGAAGCATCCCCTCTTCCATTGCTCTTCGAGGCTGGTGCTTCCAGCTTCTGGAACCATTCCGTCGCCTCCTCCACCGTCATGCCGAGCACATCATGGATGCTTTTTCCGCCTAACAAGATCTTGAGTGCGTGCGACTGGTAGCGCCGTCCTTCACATTCCGGACAAGTCACAAACAGGTCACTGAGGAACTGCATTTCGATCTTCTCAAAGCCGTTGCCCAGGCAGCGCTCGCAGCGTCCCTCGCCTGAGTTGAACGAAAAGAATCCTGCCGTCACCCCCTGCGCCTTGGCGTCCTCGCCCTCGGCGAACAAGGCCCGGATGGCATCAAACGCACCCATATACACGGCTGGCGTGCTGCGCGGTGTTCGCGCCAGAGGAGACTGATCCACCATGATCACTTCCCTCAGATTTTCGTGTCCCTGAATGGCCCTCACCCTCCCCGGCTCGTCTTCACCGACTTCTCCCCGCAGCCTCTGCAAATTACGGAACAGCACCTCATGGATCAGCGTACTCTTTCCGGAGCCCGACACGCCAGTGATGCAGCAAAACACACCGAGGGGGATGTCCACATCCAGATTCTTCAGGTTGTTCTGACGTGCGCCTTTGATGGAGAGCGTCCCTTTGCCCTCAGACTTCTTTTTGCCGCCGCTGGCTGCTGCAAAAACAGGTCTGCGGCGTTCTGGCACCGGGATGCTCTTGCGTCCGGTCAGATAATCCGCAGTCAGCGAGTTTTTGGCCCTGTCCAGCCCTTCCAGGGGCCCCGAATAAACCAGAGTACCTCCCTTGTCTCCCCGGCCAGGACCGATTTCGATGACATGATCGGCGGCGCGCATCACGGACTCTTCGTGCTCGACGACTAGGAGCGTGTTGCCCTTGTCCCGAAGCCCTTCCATAACGCCGATCAACCGTCCGGTATCACGGGGGTGCAGGCCGATGCTGGGCTCGTCGAGCACGAACAGGGTGTTCACCAGTGATGCCCCCAGGCAGGTCGTGAGATTCACCCGCTGCAGTTCACCTCCGCTCAAAGTGCGGGTCAGCCGGTCCAGGTGGATGTATCCCAGACCTGCCCGGTCCAGATAACTGAGACGGCCGCTGATCTCCTCGTTCAGCATCTGCGCGGCGTGGTCAGCCGCCGGCACAGGCCAGGTCTGCACCAGAGGCAGGAGATCGCTCACCGCGAGATTCCAAAGATCGGCAATGGTACGGCCCTGGACACGGAAATGGTAAGCATCCTTTTTGAGCCTGCCTCCACCGCATTCTTCACAGGTGGTGTAGGCCCGGAAGCGGCTGAGGAAGATGCGCACATGCATCTTGTAGGCCCGGCTTTCCAGCCACTTGAAGAAACCGCGCACGCCATACCAGTCGCCGTTCTGCCAGGTTTCCTCCGGGTCTTTGCCCGCCCCTTCGATGACCCACTCCTGCTGGTCAGCGGGCAGGTCGCAAAAGGGCGTGTCCAGGTTGATCCCTTTCTTTTTCGCCGTGCGTTCCAAGTCGTCCTGGCTCTCCTTGTAGGTGCTGCCGGAGAAAGCCTTGACCAGCCCCTCACGGATGCTCAGCGACTCATCGGGCATCGCCTTTCTCAGATCCAGTCCCAGGGTGCGGCCAAAGCCCTTGCAAGCCGGGCAGGCACCGATGGGGCTGTTAAAGGAGAACAGGCCCGGAGTGGGTGCAGGCAGCAGAATGTCACAATCTGCACAACGCCAGTCGGTGGAAAAAGCGAGCGGCTTTCCTTCCACCACCGCCGTCATCTGCCCCTTGCCTAAACGCAGAGCGGCCTCAACGGCCTCGCTCAGACGAGGTTTCTGACCTGGCTCCAGCGTCAGGCGGTCCTGGATCACCTGAACCACCGCAGGCAGCTTGCGGCCCTTCAGCGCAGCGGCTTCATCGGTCCTCAGGGCTTCTCCATACACCCAGATGCGCAGGTATCCCTGGCTTTGCAGAAACGGAAAAAAGTCCTCGCTCTTGGTCCCTGCCGGCACCGGCACACCAAAGCAAACCAACGCCTGCTTTCCTGCATGGGCTGAAAACAGTTCCTGCTGGATGCTTTCCGGGGTCTCCGGCTTCACCGGACGTTTGCATTCCGGGCACTGGGCCTCCGCCAGCCGCGGAAACAGCATTTTCAGGTAGTCATTGATCTCCGTGATGGTTCCCACCGTGCTGCGGGTGGAGCGGATGTTGTTCACCTGCTCGATGGCGATGGCCGGAGGAATGCCATGGATGGCATCCACTTTGGGTTTGTCCATCCGGTCGAAAAATTGCCGGGTATAGGGCGAGAAGGTCTCCACGTAACGTCGCTGCCCCTCAGCATAGATCGTATCGAACGCCAGGGATGACTTGCCTGAGCCGCTCGGCCCTGTCACCACGCACAGCTTTCCCAGAGGCAGATCCACATCAATGCCCCGGAGGTTGTTTTGCCAGGCTCCCCGGACCTGGATGACATCAGCAAGGGCAGCTGCCTTGGGTGCGGAAGAGGGGGCGGCGGATTTTTTCGGCATGGGCTGGCGCAGGATAGGGGTTAC
>DASWXG010000374.1:0-2460 GCA_036405615.1 Prosthecobacter sp.
CCTTGTCCCACCACGCCCATGAAAACACCGTTTTGTCTTTGCCGTCTTTTGTTCCTATTCAGCATTTCCGCCCTGGCTGCGGACGAGCACACGCCCGTTTCAATCGAAACGCTGGTGGCCAATACCCTTGCCTCAAACCCAGAGCTCAAGTTCTATGAAGGAGAGATCGCTGCCGCCAAGGCCGGCCGTAGGGTGGCCGGCAGGCTGCCCAACCCGGAACTGAGCCTGGATGTGGGGCGCATGCGCGTCGTGGGCGACGATGCAACTTCAAATGGGCTGGCATATGCGGCAACCCTGGCACAGCCGATTGAATGGCCTGGTCGGCTGGGCCTACGCAAGGCGATTGCCAACGGTGACATCGTGCTGGCTGAGCTGGGCTTATCCAGATTCCGCAACCACCTCATGGGCCGTGTGCGCGTCCTTGCTTTCGCACTGGCCATGCAGCAGCAAAACGCGAGCGCAGCCGCACAGGTGGCAGGACGCTACGCCGCCGTGCGGGATGTCCTGCTGCAGCGTGATCCTGCCGGGGTGACGCCACTGCTTGAAAGGCACATTCTTGAAGCTGCTGCTGTGGGGGTGCAGCGGAAGGCGGGTGAAGCGGCCGTGGCCATGCAAAAGACGCTTCTGGAGCTGAACCAGCTCATGGGGCGGCGTGCTGATTCTCCTCTGGTGGTAAAGCATGCGGATTTCCACCTTGAGGAGCCGCCTTCCATCGGCGCCCTGCTGGCACAGGCGGCAATGCAGAATTTTGACCTGCGGGTGCGGCGAGCAGAGCTGGAGCAGCAGGGCTTGAAGGTGGCGCTGGCCAAGAATGAGCGTTATCCAACCTTCACTGTAGGACCGACCATCAATGACCAGCTCCCCGGTGGACGTCAGACCTTGGTGGGTGTGGCGGTGTCGGTGCCGCTGCCGTTTTGGAACTCCGGCAAAGCTAATGTGGAGGCAGCTGAGGCACGTCGGTCCCAGGCCGAGGCAGTGTTGAACGCGGCACTGCGGGAGATGGAGCGGAAGGTCACCGAGGCTGCGCTCATCGTGCAGACACAGCGCCAGCAGCTTGCCGGATGGAAACCAGAAGCGATGCAGTCTTTCGCTGAAGGCGCTGAGCTTGCAGACCGTCACTACAGGCTGGGGGCGGTGGCCGTTTCGAACTACCTGGAAATGCAGGACCGCTACCTTGAGGCGGTGGAGGCCATCAACGCAACCAAGCTAGAGGTGTTGCAGTCCGCGCTGGAACTGGAGCAGCTTGTGGGCATCGCAAAACCGCTCGTCAAAGCCAAACCCTGAACTCCGTCTCATCATGAGAATTTTCTTTTTATCCCTCCTCTTACTTTTCACCACGCTGTTGTCTGGTTGCGGCAAAACCGAAGCCAGCACCCACACGGAACAAGCCCCTGAAAACGGCGCTCAATTTCGCAAAGGCGAAGGACTTTCCCTCACTAACGAGATGAAGCAGGCCATCCGGCTCCAGCTTGTTGAGGTGGGAGAGGAAAAAATCGCTGCGACCTTCAATGTGTCGTTACGTGCCCTGCGGGGTGGTGGTGCCTCCAATGAGATGACAGGGTGGCTGACCGAAAGACAAGCCGCCATCGTCAAGCCTGGCATGCAGATGGAGCTGAACGTCTCAGGTGCAGTGCCGCCAGCCCAAGGCACTGTCATCCGCGTCGAGAAAGCACTCTATGCCGCGCTTGGCGACTATGAAATGTTCGTCACAGCCGGGAATCCACTTCCTCAGTCGGTATCGGTCACCGCCACCTTTCGATCACCAGAGGGCGATGCTGTTGCAGCCATCCCGCGTTCGGCGTTGCTGAAAACTGCAGAGGGCACCTTTGTTTACACGGTGAACGGCAAGTTTTACCTGCGCACCCCTGTCAAAGTGGGGGCGATGAACGAACGCTCGGTAGAAATCATGGACGGGCTTTATTCGGGAGATGAGATCGTCGCATCCCCTGTGATGTCACTCTGGATGGCGGAGCTGCAAGTGCTTCGTGGCGGCAAAGCGTGCACCTGTGGACATTGACCATGCTGCACTCCCTTCTCGCTTCAGTGATGCGGCAGCGTGCCGCTGTGATGCTGGCAATGCTGGTTCTCATCGGCGTGGGTGCGTGGGCCGCCATTCGCCTTCCTATTGATGCTGTGCCTGACATCACGAATCCGCAGGTGCAGATCAACACGGCCGTTCCTGCTCTAGCGCCTGAGGAGGTGGAGAAGCTCGTGAGCTTTCCCATTGAAAGCGAAATGGCCGGCCTGCCCGACATGGTGGAACTGCGCTCGTTGTCCAAGTTCGGCCTTTCCCAAGTCACTATGACATTCCGGGATGGGGTTGATCTTTACCGCGTCCGCCAGCTCGTCACGGAGCGCTTGCAAAGTGTGCTGGAGGATCTGCCATCCGGTCTCACGCCCAAGCTTGCTCCCATTGCCACCGGCCTGGGCGAGATCTTTTACTACACTCTGGATTACGCA
>DASWXG010000375.1:0-19571 GCA_036405615.1 Prosthecobacter sp.
AAGCATGCGGCACCCCCTCCCTGTACCAGGTGGGCAGGCAGAAGACATGCATGGTTTTCAGCAGCGCGGGGATGTCACGCACCATGCCGTGATGAATGAGAATGCCGTCCTTCACCCAGCCCTCGACCTCCGCCTCCGTTACCCGGTTTGGGTTGGGATCAAAGGGGCCGACCAGGTGGAACTCCGCCAGAGGATACCGCGCCTTGATCTTCCTCGCCGCCTCGGCAAAAACACAAACGCCTTTGCTGACGAGCAGGCGGCTCACCAGCACAAAACGGATCCGCCCTGCGGCGATGTCGGCGTTTCCCTCCAGAGGGACATGGGGATATTCCTCCAGGTTCACCCCGGAGCCCGCCGTCACATGAACGGGCACTCCTTCAGGCAGCATCTTGAGGTCCTTGAAAAGCTGCACGTCGTCCCGGTTCTGCATGAAGATGACATCCGCCCGCTTCAGTGCAAAACGGTGCAGCGCCTTGGACACCCACTGCACCAGGGTCTGCTTCCAGGTCTCCGGTTTGACAAAGGTGAACCCCAAGCCGGGCAGCAAAGCATAGACCTTGGGAACACCGGCCAGCCGCGCCACCACGCAGCCATAGACCACAGACTTGATGGTGTAGGCAAAGAGGGCATCTGGCCGCTCTTTGCGAAACAGCCGGAACATGTCCAGCCAGGTAATCCAGTCCTTGGCCAGATTCACACGGCTGCGCACCATGCGGATGGGCGCGTGCCGCACACCAGCTTTGGCCAGGTATTCGCGGACATGCGGGTAATCTTCCGCCGCAGAGGTGACCACCTGGCAGCCGTGCGCAGCAAAGTCACGGATGAGATCGCCCCGGTGGTAGACCAGGGTGTTGGCGTCGGCTGTGAGGACAAGGACTTTCATTGAAAACTAGGAAGCTGAGGGAGGGCGCGGCAGCAGGCGTTTGATCTGGCGGGCGGAACGGAACAGGGCGGCCCGGAGGCTGTCCGGCTCATACGCTTCGATGTCCAGCACCTCGCGGGATGTCTGCGCCCAGTCAGATTTGTAGCGGTAGATTCCAGGCAGCATGTCATACAGGCGCAACTGGCGGTCAATGCTGCACCCCACCGCCCAGCGGATGCAGAGATGCCCCATGGAATAGTTCGCAAACTCCGGGTTCCAGCCCAGCTGGAAAAAGAAGAACTCGTCGCCTTCGACAAAACCGTAGATACCGCCCACCATCTTGCCGTCAGCACGAATGTAAGGCAGCATGGCCCGGCCTTCGGCAATCCATTGAAGCGCGAGCTTCTTGTGGAAACGCCAGGAAGCGGGCCGCAGAAAAGAGCTCACCCCTTCCGGAAAATGCAGGGCATGCAGCCGGGCAAACTCCTCCAGGAGTCCGCCGGCATCTTCCGGCGTAGCCAGGCCGGTTTCCACCGGGTGAGCAGCAGCAAAACGTTCTCTCTTCCGCGTCAGTTCGCGTCTTCTCTTGGTAGGCATCTGCGCCTCCAGTTCCTCCAGGCTTGCCGGGAGCTGAATGCAGAAACACGGTGCGCGGGTCATAACGCCAGTCCCCGCAAACCTCTGGGAAAGCGCCTCCTCGATCCAGGGAACATTGGGAGATTCTGCGGGCAGCTTGTTCAGCCGCACGGCCTGCCACTCGCCCTTCAGGCGATGGAACACCTCGCAGAGCAAGGGCGTCAGTTCCGCTTCCCGCCCTTTCGGGACCAGGAAGTCCATGCGTTCCCCCTTCACTTCACCAAGGCCCGCCAGAAACCCGATGTGCCGCAGATGGCGGCGCATGCCATCCTCGTCTGAGCCGATCATCAGAGGAGCGATGGCCAGGGGGGTGCCATCCGCGTCCCGCACAACTCCGATGGCCAATTCATAGTCCGGCTGGAACTCCTCCCACCACAGCCGCATCCAGTCCCAGCGCAGGAAGGGAGATCTTGTGGCGCTCTGTTCCAGCAAAGCATCCCAACAAGGTGCCAGCGCAGCAAAGCCCGGGTTGTCCCGCACAATATCCAGGATCATGGGCGGCCTCCTTTCCCAACAATAAGTTCGGCCAGCTTGCGGCGTGCTTCAGCCAGCTTGGCCGGGCTGTCTTCCCAGTCTCCAAAACCACGGGCAAAGGTGCTCCCCAAAGCCAGGGCTTCCTTCTCCAGCCCCAGATCCTTGGCCAGCATCAGACAGTCATAATCTTCCGCCATCTCCCTCAGCCATTTCAAGCGTATGCTGGCCACGGGCATGTTTGCCCCGTGTCTCTTCTGAGTGGCCGGATAAATGAAACTGCCGTCTCCATTGTACACCTTGCCGTTAGGATGACGGAAGGAACCGGCATCCTCCCACACGTCCACGCCTGGGCTGGCAAACAGCGTATCCCAATAGGTAAGTCCTGTGATGCCATGCCGGGGCATCACCCAGCCCAGCACACGATGGTTCATGGGCGGATAGTCCAGACACCAGACCGGAGGGTTGGATTCCTTCAATGTCTTGGGCTTGTCATGCGCCGCCTCCCAGTCATCTGGCATCTGTACCAGCGCCGGATAGCACCACACCTCCTTGCCCGCAGCGAGCTGCCGCGGGATGTCACGTCTGCCCTTGCCCGATTCCAGATCCTGCCAGACCTGCCCCACGTGAGGCACCCAGATGTCCACCGCATCGTCCAGGCGCCCCCACCAGTCGTTGTCAGGTGTGGGCTGCTCCGTCACCAGCAGCGGAAGGCGTACTTTGTGAGCCGCTTCGACCTCGTTGAAGAAATCACCCCACCGCCTGACTTTGGCATACCCGGCTTCATCATTCGGCTCGTCCAGAGAGCCCATGATGACATAGGCCCGCGATCCGGCCCGCAGTTTTTCCATCAGCTTGGTCCAGTCAGCCGCATACTTCACAGCTGCTGTGCGGTCTTTGCCCAGAGGGTCTGGAAAAGGCCACTCTGGCCAGATAGGCAGGCTGAGGGTGCTGGCATGCCGGTGCAGCATGTGCTTGCGCATGCCCGCCTCCACCTTGGCGGCATCAAGCTTGCCCGAGGAACTCTCAGGATAGGTGGTGATGGTCTGGTCAATGCTGAGTCGGTGACGTGCCAGCAAGTCATAGTACTCGTTGAGCAACGCCAGAAGCTCCGGCCCCGGGTCTGCCTTGGGATCAAACCCATGGACTTCGGCGATGCGGCGCCAGACCGTCATGAACGATGTACGCAGTCTTGGCACTACCGGCAGATCATAGGGCAGCACCCGGACAGTGTAAGGACGCGTGGCCAGAAAAACACGGTCTTTGCCCAGCACCCGGAGCTCCCCTTTGTAAACACCAGGCTCTGTGGCGTACGGCACAAACACATCCACCCAGTAGGGCTGGTTCACCCGTCCGCTTTCCGGCAGCTTTTGCCAGTCAAAGGTGAGCGGTACCAGGGCATCCGGATAGTCTCCCGGCGGCAGCGGAGACATCGGCGTGGAGCTTTCCACCCGCACATAGTGCTCTCTGAACAGCATGGGAGCCGGCAGGGATTTCCCCTTGGGACCGGTCAGGGGTGTCGCCTCAATCCCCGCAGCCTTCACCTCGTCAGAGGTCCCGGTGACAACCAGTTGAAAGGGTTCCCACTCACCCCTCGCGGCCTGGAGTTCGACCTTGTCCATCGGCACCACCTCATCGCCACGCATCACCCGCGTCATGGCATCGGCAAAGCCGACCTTCACCTCCCCCTTCGCCGTGAGAGCCAGGGTGCTTAGCAGTGCCAGGAGCAGCTTTTTCATGAGTTCAGCACCTCCTCATAAACATGCTCATACCCTCGCGCCGCGACCGAAATGTCAAACCGGGCAATGGCATGCTGGCGCAGCATGCCGGCGTCAGGCGGATTCTCAAGCGCGGACGCCCATGCATCAGCCAGCGCTCTGGCATCATGAACGGCGACTGTTTTACCCACCCCGTCCAGCAGGCGTGCGCAGTCGCCAACATCGGTAGCGACACACGGAATCCCGCAGGCCAGGGCTTCCATGAGGGTCATGGGGCAGGCCTCTGTGCGGGAAGACAGGGAGAACACATCCAGTGCAGGATAGGCCTGCTGAGGATCTGGACGGAAGGGAGTGAAATGGACCTTTTCCGGAGAGGGCATGGCATCCAGCCAGGATCTGGCGGCGGGCTCCAAATCTGCGACCAGCCCCCCGCATAACCAAAAGTGCGTTTCAGGCTTCCGTGCTTGCAGCAGTCCGGCAGCCTCCAGCCAGGTGGCCAGGTTTTTCATTTCATGAAAACGGCCGACAAATCCCACCAGAGGCGCTTCCTCCGGAACGCCCAGTTCACGGCGCACGGCCGCACGAGCAGCGGCATCCGGTCGGAACCGGCCCGTGTCAATGCCGTTGGGCACCCAGGTCATAGCCTTCTGAGGATATCCCAAGGGAAGATGGTCTTCCATGGCCGCAGCGGAACAGGAGATGATGCGCGACGGCACCCATTTCGAACTCAGGCCGATCAACCGTCGAAACAGCGCCATGCGCCTGTCAGAGTCCCCGGGGTTGCGGTGGATCTCGCGGCAATGGATTCCCCACACCACCTTCTTCACCCCGGCCCAGCGCGCACACCAGCCGCCGACAAAATCCGCGTGGTGCATCCAGGTCTGGACCACATCCGGACGCAACTCCTTCAGCTTTGCCGTGAGCTTCTTCAAGGTGTCCCGGCGCAAAAATGCCGTTGCTTGCAGGTCATGCACTTCCGCTCCTGCAGCCCGGAGTCTGGCCACTGCCTCGGGCCACGGACGGCCATCCATGACAATCACCACTGTCCGCCAGTGCCCTGCGGCCATAGCCTGGACAAGGTTTCCCAGCATGGCTTCCGCGCCGCCACCTCCCGGGGCCGCGATGAAATGCAGCACCGTGGGCCGGGATGCGGGCACTGAGGATGGAGCAACAGCCGTCATTTGCCACCTCCCCGCCATTGGCGCATGAGTTCAAACGCTCCGGACACCGTGGCTTCAGTTTCCCATACTGACTCGGGTGAGCCATAACGGGGAAGTTCATAGAGGCCCGCCGTCTTGGAAACGCGGCCGCTCACCATGGTCCAGGCAGATTCGAAACCTGCCAGCCGCAGGAGTTCCAGGGTGTCCGGGGAGTAATCACCCGCTCCGCCATTCGGAAAGGCAAACAGACGCGGAGCGGCGCCCAGCTCTGCACGGATGCGCTCCGCACAGGTTTCGATCTCCCGCTTCTGATGCTCCACGCCGCAGCGTGAAAGCACCGGGTGCGTGTGCGTGTGCCCGCCAAACTCCACCAGACCGCTATCGCGCATCTCACGCACTTGAGGCCAGGTCATGGGCCGGGTGACCTGAGGTTCATCGAACGGCTCAGGCACGTGCCGTTTCATCTCCGAGACCAGGGCGCGCATGGCTTCGTCCGGCAATGTTTTCAGGCTGGCCAGAGCATCCGCCAAAGAAAGCCGGCCCGGCATGATGGCTCCGTGCAGCATGGCAAGATCCACGTCTTGAAACCACAACGGCTGCACCCGGTCGACAAAACCGGTGGCCAGAAACACCGTGGCTGGCAGCCCGGTCTCCTTGAGAATTGGAAAGGCCAGTTCATAGTTGGAGGCATACCCGTCGTCAAAGCTGAGCCCCACCGCGCCCGGGGGCAACGGTTCCCCCGCCCTCAAAAGAGCGGCGATTTCGGCCAGGGGCATGACACGGTAGTTGGCAGCCAGATGCTGGCAGACTGCCCTGAATGTAGACACCGTCAGGTGCAGTCCTGCGTCCTGGACCCCAACAGGGGCACCATCCTCACGCAGACCATGAAAAGCCAGAACCGCCCCTTCTCCCGCGAGTTGCCTGCGGGCCAGCGCGGACACACCACAAGCCGAGAGGACTGCCGATTTGGCAGCCTGACATTTGCGTTTGAGGCGTGGAGAAAGAAAAGGCACCATTCTGGTAATTTCTTAAAATTATCAAATTTCAGCTAATAATCAAAGAGAAGCCATTATTTTCGACAAACGGACATTACGCACCCAGGCCCCTCACGCCCACCCCACCCTTTTGAGGTGCTGCGGAAACTTTTGAGAAAAGCATCACATGAATACCTGAATGCGCCTCGGGATTTCTCACTCCGTGGCAAGAGTTCACTTTTACGCAGCGTGTTGCTCCGATGCCCCACTCTCTGGTCACCGAGCTGACAGAAGGAGACCGTCACCTGCTGCATCGCAGCCAGGAGGGCTTCCTGCCCCGCCAGCTTTTTGACATCCACGCCCACCTGTTTCACACACGGCATTTCGCCCCCGGCCAGATGCCTGCCTTTCTGGAAGCGGGCCGCGGCTACGGCATGGCCGACTATCAAGCCGCGCTGGCCCAGTGGCTGCCTGGCTGCAAAGTGGAAGGACTGTTTTTTGGGTATCCCAGCGTAGGAAACGACCGTGCAGGAGAAAACAACTGGGTCCAAAGCCGGGTCGCGCCGTGGATATCTAGATCCCACAACCGGGCGCTGGTGCTCGCGGCCCCGGAAGATGACCCAGCCGAGGTCCGCAAGATGATCGGCAGCGGCGTTTTTGTCGGCATCAAGCCCTACCGGCTGTATGCCGGGGTGCCAGACACCCGGGAGGCAAGCATCGAGTCCTTCGCCCCCGAATGGATGTGGGAGATCTGCCACGAATACGAGGGCGTCCTCATGCTTCATCTGGTGAAGCGGGGAGGCATCACGGACGCTGACAATGTCTCGACTCTGCAGAGTCTCTGCCGCCGCTACCCGGGATGCAAAGTCGTGCTGGCTCATGTCGCCAGATCCTTCAACTACCGCCATGCCCGGGAGGGCCTGCATGCCATAGCCGACCTTGAAAATGTGGTGGTGGATACTGCCGCAGTCACTCATGCCGACGCCTTCCGTGCGGCATTGAAAACTCTGGGACCCCAGCGGGTCCTTTGGGGCAGCGACTACATGCTGAGCGATCTGCGGGGCAGCTGCGCAACCACGGGCGATGGTTTTATCTGGCACTACGCGGACCTGGCGGCCGCTTCAGATACCGATGGCAGTACCCTGGTGGGCATTGAGTCCCTTCTTTGCCTGCGTGAGGCCTGTGAAGACCTGAAGCTCAGCGAAGACAGCATTCAGGACATCTTCCGCAACAACGCTCTCAGGTTGCTCGCCTCCCATCTGCCACCGGGGACGGCCCCCACCGCCAGCCTCAAGCAAGAAGACCGGCCCACATCGGCCGCCCCGACTCCACCCGCCTGATCTTCTCCCGATTTATGACGCACTTCTCCGCTCTGGATTACACCCTGTTCCTGATCTATCTGATCGCCTCCGTCCTCGTCGGACTGCTGTTCGTCAAAGAGCAGCGGACTATGAAGGACTTCTTCCTGGCAGGCCGTAGCATGGGCAGCGTGGTGGTGGCCATCTCGGTGATGGCGGCCATGTTTTCAGGCATCAGCTATCTGGGGGGGCCGGCTGAGGTGTACAAAAACGGCCTGGGTTTTGGCTGGGTGCTGTTCTCCTTTTTTATTGCGACCCCTGTCACCACCATTTTCATCCTGCCCTTTTTCTACAAGGCCCGGTTCATCACCGCGTACCAATATTTGGAAGAGCGCTTTTCCCTCCCGGCCCGGCTTCTGGCGTCAGGGCTGTTTATCCTCCGGGTACTTCTCTGGCTGGGGGCCGCGACTTATGCACCCGCACTGGCCCTGGAACAGGCGACTGGCCTGCCCCTTCAGTTTTCCATCCTCGCCACCGGGGTGCTGACGACGGTCTATACCATGATGGGCGGCATGAAGGCCGTCATCTGGACGGATGTGATGCAATTCGGGGTGCTGTTTGGGGGGCAGGTCGTTATTCTGCTAGTGGCTTTGGACAAGATTCCAGGAGGCATGGCAGAGGTTTTGGAAGTGGCCAAAACTCACGGCCAGGCTTTGCCCTCTTCCAACATTGACCTCACCACCCGGGTTTCCTGGCTTGGCATCATCCTGGGTGGGGCTGTCTTAAATCTCGTCCAGATGGCAACGGACCAAGTCGCCGTACAACGCTACATGACCGCGAAGGACGTCAAGACAGCCCAGCGCGGATTGTGGTACAAACTGGCGGTCACCATCCCGGTGCTTGGCCTGTTTTACGGCACAGGCTCGGTCCTGCGGGCCTACTACAATCATGTACCAGATCCCCTGGCCACTAACGCCATCAAGGATGCCGACCAAATCCTGCCCTGGTTTGTGGTGCATGAACTCCCCAGCGGCATGGCCGGTGTGCTGATCGCCGCCATCTTTGCCGCGAGCATGTCCACCATCTCGGCCGGTTTGAACTCCCTCGCCTCGGCCACCATGATAGACTTCCAGCAGCGGCTCAGCACCAAACCGCTCCCTCCGGATGAGAAACAGATCTTCCACGCCCGGCTCTGGACGCTGCTCTACGGAGGACTGGTCATCGCCCTGGCCTTCCTCGTTTCCCGGCTTGGCACTCTGGTAGAGGCCACCAACACCGTGATCGGCCTCGTCGGGGGCCCTATTTTGGGCATGTTCCTCTCTGGCATTTTTATCCGCCGGATCTCCAGCAAAGGCATTCTCATTGGCACCGTTTTTGGTTTTGCCCTTTCTCTCGCTGCTGCCACTTGGCGCGGGGGCACCCCAATCATGGAAGCGGGAAGCCAGACTCCCGAACCCGCCAAAATCTCCTTCATCTGGCTGACCACCATCGGCTGCGCCGCCACCATGCTCCTGGCCTGGGTACTCAGCTTCGTCTTTCCAGGCAAACCTGCGAGCGAACTCAAAGGCTTGACCTGGCAGCAGCGCGACGATGGAGAATAGCCCCACCCTTCCGCTTAACCGGCGAGAGCCGACAAAAGCGGCTCTTCTGCTGGCAGAGGCTCGCTGCCTTCTGCAGCGGATGGTTTTGCGGGCTGGTGCGTCAGCAAGATCTGTTTCATCATCTGCCGGCTGGCAGGATCACCCATGACATCCCGGAGGGTATAGCGGTCCAGGGTTCCGTAAAACGCTCCCAAGGCCTGACCCAGCGCCCCTTTGAAGCCGCAGCAGGCATGGATGGGACAGGTGTTGGTCTTCAGATCCAGACATTCGACGATGGGCGCCGGGCTTTCGGTTCGGCGCAGAAGGCCTCCGATGTGAATGTCCTCGGGCTTCATGGCGAGTTCGATGCCTCCTCCACGGCCACGACGCGTGGAGAGATAACCCTGCTTCGTCAGGTTGTTGACCACCTTCACCAAATGGTGCCGTGAAATGTTGTAGGCATCTGCCACCTCATGGAGGGGAAAAGGGGCTCCCTTGATCGCGCCAAAAAGCAGCACCCTGAGAGAGTAGTCGGAAAACAAGCTTAGGCGCATAGATAGGGATACACTTTCTAAAGTCCTAAAGTCTCAGGGGTAAGTAAGGATTTTGTAAGACTTACCAGCCTTGATATTCAGATTGTAAAAAATGTAATTTTTAGACAGGCAATGTGTCTCATTTCTGCAAAATGCACGCTGAATGAACACTTTACGAAAAGAGGCTGCACAAGAATTGCACAGTCACGCGCAAACCTGAATGCATGTCACGCATGCCATTTTGCCTTTTAATGTTCATTACGTGAAAAGTCATTTTTCGGTCAACTATTCCATAATGTTTAACACTACTCAGGCTTAAGTGAACAGGTGGATGGTTTTCTGCGCTAGGCCATGGGGCATGAAAAGACTGCGCCATGGACCTCCACAGCTCTCAGGGAGCGTCAACTCACATGAGCTTTCAGAAAGATTCTGGCCGCCAGTCAAGACGGCCAGAACTCTTTCCAGAATGTTCAGCTGACGGTTCAGTTCGGCGGGTTGCCACTGCGCGACTCATCTTCACGCGCCAGTTCTTCGGTGGTTTTCTCCTGGGCGGGTTTGTCCGTGCCCTCGCCGGAAGCAGGCGGAGTTTCATCTTCCTCAGGCATTACCGACCCCTGATCCTCGCCTTCATCCAGAGGGTCATCCATGGACACCGTTTTGGTCGCCTTCTCGACTGAAGGAGGAGGGGCCGAAGGAGTGGCGCGAGGCTTCTGATATTCGTCATCCTCATCGTCCTTGCCATCGTCCGAGAACCACGGGTTGTAGTTCTCATTGTCCCATTCGTCGGAGTCCTCTTTCTCCATCTCCTTCTGATCCTTTTCCAGCTCCGCGTAATACTCAGGATAGGCCTGGCGGTCCTTCTTCTCCATGAAGTAGGCCAGGGTCACGCAGATGCCGTAAAGAATGTAGAGCGGGCCGGACATCAGCATGAGTGTCAGCACATCCGGAGTCGGGGTGATGACCGCGGCAAAGAGCGTGATGGCCACGATGGCGTGCCGCCAGGTGGACTTCATGATGCGGAAGTTGAGGAAGTCCAGCTTCACCAGCGCCATGACGATGACCGGCAGTTCGAAAGCAATGCCGAACACCAGGATGAAACGGGTGGTGAAGGTGATGTAGGCCCCCAGTTCCCACATCTGCTTGGCCCCCACGGACTGGGCAAACTCCGCAAAGAAGATCAGGGCACGCGGCAGCACCACCCAATAGGCAAAGGATGCGCCTCCCAGAAACAGCCCGGTGCCGATGGCAATGGCCGGGAAGATCAGCTTTTTCTCGCTGGCCTTAAGCCCGGGCAGGATGAACTGCAGCAGGAAAATAAGCAGCAACGGGAAGGAGGCAATGACGGCGGCAATGAGCGACACGTTCACCGCCATCATGAAAGGGCCGGCGACATCCGTGTTGATCAGGATGTTGCGTGCCGCATCAATGTTCGGCGCAAACCCTGCCAGAACCAGCGGGTAGAGGATGGCCGCGAACAGTTCCTGGTAGAAAATGAAGGAGACAATGGTCGCAATGACCAGCGTCATGCCCATGCGTACCAGCATGGTGCGGAGATCGTCCAGATGCTCCAGAAACGGTTTTTCTTCGTCGTCCTTGCTCAGGTTCATTGCGACCTTTTCGCGGACTTTGAAGACTTTGTTCAGGATGCCTTGCCACATACAACGGTGAAAGTTCAGGGGGTTTGGGATTCAACGCCTCAAATCGTTCCCTTGGCCGCCATCCGCGCGTACAAGGCCAGTGTCAGGGCGTTGGTGATCTCATTGTCAGCGATCATCCTGCGCAGTTCTCCCGGACTGACCAAACGCACGTCGCTGATGTGCTCGCTTCCATCCGGTTCCGGACGGCTGACGACGCACACGGGCTTCGCTTGAAATAGATAAACGTGTTCGTCGGTGAAACCTTGCGAAGGAAGAAACCAGCCCATCGGCTCAAGTTTCCCTCCTGGGGCGAGGCCATAACCGGTCTCTTCGCGCAACTCACGCAAGGCGGTTTCCACCACCGTTTCAGGGGTGATTTCCGTTACCGGGACATCAATCTGACCGGCCGGAAACTCCCACAGCGTCTGCTGCACAGGGATGCGCTCCTGGGAGATGAGGACAAACTCGCCACTTTCAGTGATTGCGGCCAGAGCCACGGCGGCTTTGCGTTTCACCACCAGCCAGGGCACCGGTTTCTCACGGCGAAAGGGCGTCAGACACTCCACGCGGTCCACAGTCACGTGGGGGTTGTCATACAGGCGGGTGCTTCCCACCTGCTGCCAGCCGTCGCGGTTCTCCACATGAAACAGCGGAAAGGCAGCGGGCAGCCCGGCTTCGCCATTGCGAAGTCCGGGCTCGTTGGCGTGTCCGCCTTCCTGGCCGCTGCCATTTGGGGTCATTCCGAAAGGGCCTCCTTCCAGAAAGCAATCTGGGCCGTAACGTTTTTGGGCGAAGGTGCACCAATGCCTTTGCGCGCCGCCAGGGCCGTTTCCAGGTTCAGGCAGTCAAAAAGGTCGGCCTCGAAGGCGCTCGAAAACTCCTGATACTTGGCCAGGGGAATGTCCGCAAAAGCCTGCTTTTCCGCAATGGAATGAGCCACCAGCTTACCGATCACCTCATGAGCCTGACGGAAGGGCACGCCATGGTTCACCAGATAGTCCGCAAGGTCTGTGGCCAGCAGCATCGGATCGCTCGTGGCCGCACGGGTGCGGGTCTCATTGACTTCCATGCCGGAGATCATCTCGGCAAAAACGGCGAGTGCGGCCTTGATGGTGTCCAGGGAATCAAACAGGGGCTCTTTGTCTTCCTGCATGTCCCGGTTGTAGGTCATGGGCAGACCTTTCAGGAGGGTCAGCAAGGACATGAGATTGCCCACCAGACGGCCAGACTTGCCGCGCGTCAGTTCGGCCACGTCCGGATTCTTCTTTTGGGGCATCAGGCTGGAGCCCGTGGTGTGGGCGTCGCTCAACGTGACAAAACCAAACTCGGCGCTGCACCACAGGATGACATCCTCGCTCAGGCGGGAAAGATGAACACCGCACAGGGCAATGGCAAAAAGCACCTCTGCCGCGAAGTCGCGATCGCTGACCGCATCCATGCTGTTCTGGGAAACCGAATCAAAGTCCAGCAAACTGGCGACGTACTCACGGTCCAGGATGATGGTGGAACCCGCAAGGGCACCTGAACCCAGCGGCATGACATTCAAACGGTCATTGGCGTCCAGCAAACGCTGGGCGTCCCGCTCCAGCATCTCCACATAGGCCAGCAGATGATGGGCAAACAGAACAGGCTGCCCACGCTGAAGATGGGTGTAGCCGGGAACCACGGCACCGCCTGCACGCTCGCAGGCCTCCACCAACGCACGCTGGAGATCTGCCACCAGATCCACAATTTCCGCCACGGCGTCGCGGGTGTAGAGGCGCACGTCCGTGGCCACCTGGTCATTCCGGCTGCGGGCAGTGTGCAGCTTGGCACCCGCTGGGCCGATCCGGCGGGTCAGCTCCGACTCAATGTTCATGTGCACGTCTTCCAGGGACGCTTTGAACTCAAACTTGCCCGCATCAATTTCGTCGCGGATTCCCAGCAACCCCTTTTCAATGGCGGCCTGCTCATCCGCTGTCAGGATGCCAGCCTTTAGAAGCCCCTTGGAATGGGCAATGGATCCTCGGACATCGTGGGCATACAGCCTCCAGTCAAAGGACACGGATTCGCCATAGCTCTGCACGAGCTGGCTGGTTTCTTGGGCAAAGCGACCTTTCCACATAAGCGGGGTGCGGAGATTAGCGGCAATGTGCCGAGGTGCAACCCTGGAGCCGGGAAGAAACTTGAGCTTCCCTTCCCGGTCCGGCAGGCCTGGCTAGTGGGCCAGTTGCAATTCCCGCTCCGTCTTGAACTTGCAGTGGCCGGTTTTCGAATACTCGTCGCAGTGGGCCTGGATGCGCATGGCCTTCATCTGAGGCTGGAAACCCAGACGGCGGGTGATGCAGTCATGCAGCACGGCGCTATGCTCATCTTCGAACTCCACCACCCGGTCACAATCCAGGCAAATCAGGTGGTTGTGCTGAGGTTTGTCGAGGAAGTTCGGGTCGTAATAGGTCTGGTCGCGCCCCAGATCCACCTCGCGAAGAAGGTCGCAGTCCACCAGCAGCTGCAAAGTGCGGTAGACCGTGGCACGGGAGACGGTGCGGTCCAGCTTACGAGCTTTTTCGAGCAGTTCTTCGGCATTGAAGTGGTCGTCCGTGGCAAAAGCTGCCTCGACAATCGTCTCTCGCTGCTTGGTGCGCCGCAAACCGGTAGCCACCAGATGTGCCTCCAAACGTTCTTTCACTCGCGTATCCATATTGAGAAAATGAGTAGCCTAATTGAGACTGAACGCAAGCTAGGATCATCATTTGCCCATTTTTGGGCAAAGACCTTCTTTCTTCAGACACGCCAGTTCCGGCAGCCGGAAGATTTGGCCAACACAAGCCTGGCAAATCGCGACCTTATTTCCCCTTGGTCCGCTCCAAGGCGCGGTTCCATCCGGCCAGCAAAGTTTTCCGCTTGGCGGGTTTCATATCCGGCTCAAAGCGGCGGTCCGTCTGCCACTGCGTGGCAATCTCCGACTGCTTTTTCCAGAATCCGACACCGAGGCCCGCCAGATAGGCGGCTCCCAGGGCCGTGGTCTCAGTAACCACGGGACGGACCACCGGGACACCGAGGAGATCGGCCTGGAACTGCATCATGAGGTTGTTGTTGCTGGCACCGCCGTCCACCCGCAGTTCGCGCAGCTTGACCCCGGCATCCGCCTGCATGGCATGGAGAATGTCCGTCACCTGATAGGCGATGCCCTCCAGAGCCGCCCGGGCGATGTGCGCCTTGGTCGTCCCACGGGTGATGCCGCACATGAGACCCCGCGCATACTGGTCCCAGTGCGGAGCGCCAAGTCCTGCAAAGGCGGGCACCAGATACACGCCCCCGCTGTCCGGTACCTGGGAGGCAAGCGCCTCGACCTCGGATGATTTTTTGATGATGCCCAGCCCGTCCCGCAGCCACTGCACGACTGCACCGGCGATGAAGACGCTGCCTTCAACTGCATATTCGACCTCTCCGCCGTCCAGTTGCCAGGCTACCGTTGTCAGCAGATTGTTACCGGAGGCGATGCGTTTGGTACCCGTATGCATGAGCATGAAACAGCCTGTGCCATACGTGTTCTTCACCATGCCCGGGCGTGTACACACTTGGCCAAACAAAGCCGCCTGCTGGTCGCCAGCGATGCCCGCGATGGGAATGTTGCCGCCTAACAAAGTGGTCTCACCAAAGATGCCGCTGGAGGGTTTCACCTGTGGCAGGGATGAGGCGGGGACGCCAAAAAGCTTCATCAACTCCTCATCCCAGGCTGCGGAGGTGATGTCATACAGCATGGTGCGGGAGGCATTGCTGACATCCGTCGCATGCACCAGACCTCCGGTCAGGTTCCACAACAGCCAGGAGTCAACCGTCCCGAACGCCAGGTCACCGGATCTGGCCAAGGCCTTCGCCTCCGGCACGTTCTTGAGCATCCAGTGCATCTTCGTGGCAGAGAAGTAGGCGTCCACCACCAGACCTGTCTTATGGCGGATCATCGCTTCCGCCCCTTTGGCCTTCAGGCTGTCGCAAAAAGGAGCGGTGCGCCGGTCCTGCCAGACGATGGCCTTGCCGGCGGGACGGCCCGTTTTCCTGTTCCAGGCCACTGTGGTTTCCCGCTGGTTGGTGATGCCTATGGCCGCCACATCCCGGGCGGTTGCCTTCGCTTTTTTCAACACCTCCTTCATCGTGCGGAGCTGAGTTTCCCAGATCTCGCTGGCATCATGCTCCACCCATCCAGGCTGCGGATAATGCTGGGTGAACTCCTTCTGCGCGGTGGCCACCACCTTGCCCTTTTTGTCAAACAGGATGCTGCGGCTGCTGGTCGTTCCCTGGTCGAGCGCGAGGATGTATTTCATGGTCGCGATTGTTCATATCGCACCGACCATGACAAGACTGAATGAAGGGCCTAACCGTTCCGTGTCTCCTGCCCGACAAAGATCAGGCAGTCGTTCGGATCATTCACATGAAACTCCGTCATGCCATAAGTCCGCTCGGAAAGCTCCGTGATTTTGCAGCGTCCCCGGAAGGGCTGTACCCGCTGCCAGATGGCCTGGATGTCATCCACCTCGATGTAGATCGAAGCATGTCCTCTCACGGCCTGCATGACGGATTCATCTTCAGCTTTCGTGAAATGGATGGTAGCCCCATCTCTCTCGACGATGGAATAATCCGGGGTTTTTAGCACAACGCTAAATCCGAGAACATCGGAATAGAAGGCCAGCGTTTCATCCATGTCGGTCACCGCCAGCATGGGACTGATCTGACGGATGCGCGATTCGGGGTTCATAAAAGTGCATTTGCTGGATCACCCCACCGAGCAAATGCCCACCGCCTGCTTCAACGACGCCAGTTTATCCACACGTTTGGGGATGAACTCCTGGCCAAGGTAACCGGTGTAGCCCGTTTCCTGAATGGCCTTGATGATGGCCGGGTAGTTCAGTTCCTGGGTCTCATCAATCTCGGCACGGCCGGGAACGCCGCCTGTGTGGTAGTGGGCAAAGTATTTGTGCCGCTTGCGAATGGTGGCAATGACATCCCCCTCCATGATCTGCATGTGATAGATGTCATACAGCAGCTTGAAGCGCTCTGATCCCAGTTTCTCACACAGGGCGGCACCCCAGGCGCTCAGGTCGCACATGTAGTCCGGGTGGTTCACCTTGCTGTTCAGCAGCTCCATCACCAGCGTGACACCAAGCTTGTCACACAAAGGCAGAAGACGCTGAAGGCCGGTAACGCAGTTTTCCAGCCCCTTCTCATCGTCCAGTCCGTCACGATTGCCGCTGAAACAGATCACCTGTTTGAAACCGGCCTCTGCGCTGGCCTTCAGCAGTGGCTCGTAGGCCTGCACCAGCAGGTCATGGTTTTCGATGCGGTTGAAACCGTGCGGGATGCTGCCGATCTTCTTGTCATCCGGTCCTTTCGCCGTTGGGAAGCTGACCATGGCACAGTGCAGACCATGCTTCTTCAGCGTGGCAAAATCCGGCGGGTCCAGAAGCTCGATGGACTCAAGACCGATCTCTTTCGCCGCCACGCACATCGTCTCCAGAGGGATGTCCTTGTAGCACCACTTGCACACGGAGTGCTTCACCTTGCCCGCCACGTTGTTCATGGCCCCCAGCTGTTCCTGCAGCAAGGACACAACAGCAGCCACACCCAGAGTGCGGCCGAGGAACTGACGGCGGGGAAAGTTGGAGGAAGACATGGGCAGACATTAACGGTGTCCGCCGAAACTTTCCAAGCGCAGAATCACAGAGGCGGGAAGTCTTCAGAACGACCGCTGAACCTGCAGCCGCACAAAGCGACGGCTTTTGGCGGCAGCTGTGGTCAGGGTTTCGCGCACGGTGACCAGCCGGAAAGTACCGCTGACAGGAGCATCTGAGACAATGACGGCCCCATTGCTGCCCAGGGGGCTCGTGCCTACCACGCTGGTTGCCACCGTTGTCCAGGCCACCATATCCGGGCTGGTCTGCAAAGTGTAGGTCAGGTCTGTGGCAGCACTGTCGCGGCGGAAGGTCATGCGATGCTCCACATTGGCACCGCTTGGCAGAGTGGTGGTAGTGATGCCAGGAAGGTCATTGCCTTCCACCGGGCTGAACCCAAAGGCATACTCATGGAGATTGGAAATGCCGTCATGATCTTCATCGCCCTCGTCATCCAGATAGAATCCCACAGAACGGCCAGGAAAATACAGAGCCCGCCACTTTTCATAGTTGGTTAGCGGAGGCCCGTTAAACGTGTATTGCAAAACCAGACGCGGACGCTGTGCGGTGCTGGTGGAGTTCCGGCTGGTAAATCTGCGGGCCACCATTTCTTCAGTCTCCGGTCCGCGCAGGCACCAGCCAAAGTTTGATTCAGGTGCCTCCAGCCAGGATTGCACATCCTGCGCCATCTGCGCGCTGCTGAAGGCCGCCTGGCCCGTGGCAGAAATGGTCAGCGATGCTGACGCCGTTCCCACAAAGTCGCCGCCCGGCACAGACCAGGCGGAGCCAGTCGGGGGCTGGCCTTTGGCGGTGACCTGGCGCAAGCTCCATGTGGCGTCCCCCACCTCAGCGGCAATACCAAACCCCGGTCCCGGGCTCTGGGAATCCGAGGAGGAACTCCCCTCCCCCCAGGCCGCCGTAACTTTGTTTACGGTAAAGATCCCAGGAACCGCTGTCTGCGCCTGCTGGTTCACCTGCAGGGTCAGAGTGGCCACGGTTATCTGAGCCCCTGCGGGCACCGAGCTTTGCAAGTTGGTGAAGGCGATGAAAGCACGCCGGTCGCCGTTACCGCCTGCCGAACCCGCGAAGAAATGCGAGCCTGAGCCATTGCTGAACTCGCTTTCGGAGAAGATCGTCGTATCCCGGATATTCGCCGCATTGTTCAGCGTCACGCTGCCGTCCGGGGGCACGGAGACGAGCTTGTAAAGACCGCCCGCCAGTTTGTCATTGCTCAGTTCGGTGACACCTCCGGTGATCTTGGTGCCAACATAGAGTTCACCGCTTTCGTCTTCGCCCAGGCACAAAACGCGCAGGCCAAAGGGATTGCCCCCCACCATGGGGATGGCCTCCACCAGGGTGAAAACCCCGCTGTTGGGCGATGTCTCCTCCAGTCCCATCAACCTGCCGCTGGCTGCACCCGCCGTCGAGCCGTAGTCGGCAAACACATACTTGCCCGCCATGGCTGGGACAGCGCTGCCGCGATACACATACCCGCCGGTGACAGAAAGCCCTAGTTCCGGCAGCACAATGGACGGGTCGGCCCCTGGGTGTTTATACTGCGCGACCGGGTCCACGGGATTCGCAGGAGCGATGCCGTTGGTTGCCATTTGCGCATCAAAGACAAAACTGCCTTCGCGATACCGCCAGCCGTAATTGCCGCCTTTGGTGATGAGGTTGATCTCCTCCACCTTACCCTGGCCGACATCGCCGCAGAACAGCCGGTTCGTGCCACCTGCCCGGTTGTCGAAAGAAAAGCGCCAGGGGTTGCGCAGCCCATAGGCGAAAATTTCTCCGCGCATGGGGCCGTCG
The DNA here is from genome assembly GCA_036405615.1 of Prosthecobacter sp. Classification (GTDB taxonomy): domain Bacteria; phylum Verrucomicrobiota; class Verrucomicrobiia; order Verrucomicrobiales; family Verrucomicrobiaceae; genus Prosthecobacter. The sequence continues at coordinate 18,327 of DASWXG010000375.1, forward strand.
AGAGCATTGTCCGTGAAGTCCTGCTGCTGACCTACAAACGGGTTGTCCGCCGGAATTCCGTAACGTCCCCCAGGGCCGTTGGTCCCCAGCGGATCGATGCGCAGCAGCTTGCCCAGCAGCACACGCCGGTCCTGGCCGTTGCCCAAGATGCCGTTAGGCCGCGGATTGGTGCTGCTGCCGCCGGTGTGCCCAGCATTGTTGTCATTCGCGCTGCCGCCATCACCGCTGGCAATGTAAAGCAGGCCATCTGGCCCAAACCGGACCTGTCCCCCGTTGTGGTTGGACTGAGGCTGGCCGTAGGTCATCAAAATGCGTTCGCTGGTCACATCCGCCCGGTCGGGATTGAGACTGGAAACGCGAAACTCGGAAATGACCGTCACACAATCCTGAGGAGTGGTCGGATTGGCCGTGGGTTCGGCCGGAAGGGCCGTGAAGTTCAGATAAAACCGCCGGTACCCCGGCGAGGCCGGATTGGCATATCCCGGATGAAAGGCCAGGCCGAGCAATCCTCTCTCGGAATAGCCGTTGAGATTGCTGCTGACAAACACCCGGTTCAGCCCCGTGGGCGACAGATCCAGAAACGGCTCCGGCAGAAGCATGCCGCGTTTGAAGAGATAGATCTTGCCCGTCTGATCACAGATAAACAAACGCCCGCTGTCCTCCGGTGCGCAGACAATGTCCGTGGGTGAATGGAACTGCTCCAGACACACCGGTTTCATGAACAGGGTGGGAAAAGCCGCCGGGGCGGCGAGGGGGGCGGCCAGCAAGAGCCACAGGCAACGAAAAACGTTCATGCAAGGAACCGGAGTGAATCTGGATTGCACCAGAAACACCTGGCGGACACAAGCAAAACCCGGACCGCCCGCAGCGTCAATCCTTCACGCTTACTTGCGTGCCCGAGGTGCCAGCATGCCCACCAGCAGGCGCTCCAGCACCACCTTGTTATCCAGTTGGGTGGTGACGAGCTTCACGTTGGCATCCAGGCAGGCAACCAGAGCGGCATGCAATTCTTCGAGCGTGAAACGCCCGGCTTCATTGAGCGCCAGAAACAGCGGGTAGGCATTGAAACCTGTGCCGTCCTTTTTGCGCGGAAGATGCGAGGTGGCTGAGGAAGGCAGGCTGTCCAGGCTGGAAGTGAAAGCACCATAACTGGCCCTGGACACCTTGTATTTGGTGGCCAGCTCTTTGACGATCAGCAGGCTGCGCACACGGGGAACAATGGCTCCCAGCAAAATGCCGATGGCA
>DASWXG010000376.1:0-16493 GCA_036405615.1 Prosthecobacter sp.
TACGCTCCATGATAGAGACCAGCACACTCTTGCCTGAGCCACCTTCACCAGTAATCAAAGAAATGTTCTGCGCCTCATTGCCCGGCAACAGCTGGCGTCCGAGGTCCCTTTGCAACAAGGAGATGTCGGCAGGATCAGGCAGAGCCGGCCCGATGAGTTCTGACAGAAAGCGCTCGCATTTGGCTTCCGGATTGTAACTCACCTCAAGCTTGTTCCTGAAACCGTCCTCAGGTGTGTAGGCCCGAAGCGATGGAGTTTCACCAGACAGGTCCAGGACACCATTGCTCACAGGGATCAAGGCTCGATGAGACGGCTCTTCCAGCGGTGCGATGCCTTTGACCAGGGCCAGGATGCTTCTGGCAAAGGAGGAGGTGGCACGGCACAGAAGAGCCATTTCCTTGCATCGCACGGACAACTCCTTCATGAATTCACAGATGAGGATGGTTGCCGGTCCGCTCTTCAAAAGCGACCACACGCCATCTTCAGCATGGTAGCGGTAGAACTCCTGATCTTCCTCCCGGTAGGCAACCTGGTACTTGGCAGCGAACTCGGCAGCCACAGAGGGCTGGACAAGTTTCACACCTTTGCCAGCCGGGATGGTCAGCGGGCCGAAACGCAGAATGGAGGAATCGGAACCGAGGCCCGGTCTCCGGCAAAGGTCGTCCGGGTCGTCCGCTGCTGATCTTGTTGGAAGGCTATTGTGGGAGGAAGCGCTGGTGATGAGCTTCTGAAGCTCCTCAGCGCGAAAGGCATGTCCAGAAGCGTGATCCACCTGCGCCAAAGGATCGCAGGTGGAAGGCCCGCGTGGAGTCAGCGCAAAGGCAGGCTCTTGAGCGGCGGGCAATGCAGAGGGAGGGGTCGAAAGACCAGGGATAGGAAGAGACGACATGACGTGTCAGAGAGGTGGGGCGTGTTGCATGAGCACAGCGTCACTCAGGAAGGAGATGGCGCTCCTGCATCAGCAGCACGCGAGATCGAGAGGCCGTGAACCTGCGGAAGGAACACGGCCGCTCGAATGCTTGCTATGCAGAGAGGGACTCCCAGCCAGTCGGACAGGAAGCCATGAACGCCTGGAGGCTTTCAATATCGATCAAGCGACGCCCCCTCTTGTTGTGAGGGTGGGTCTTGACAACGATCGAATGCACAAGCGGCTTGTAGCCGTTCGCTGCATGAGCGGTGATCAGCTTGTAGATCGTGCTGCGAGAGAGGCTCAGAAGGCGCTGCCCCGCTTTGGGCAGGCGCACATAACGTGGGTTTTCCATGGGTTAAGAAGATTGGGTATTATCAATGTAGCGACTTTGCTCAACCCTAAGGAAAAGCCTAATACACCCGACCAAGTCGCGGTCGTGCCTTCTTTCTTGGAAAATATAAACACCTCGGCGACCTTATTCAGGCTCGAGGCGATCTGCATGCACTCCATCCGCGCCGTGGAGGCGCGTTCAGCAAGAACTGGTTTTGGAGAGCTAGTGAACATGATCTTTAACAACCCTTCATTGAAGGGCATAGCGGTAACGCGTCGACATCAAGACCGGTTGCAAGATTTTTGAAGCACCGCAAAAATGCCATCAAAATACAGCGACAATCAGTGAGCCGCTTCAGTCCCAGCCGCTCAACAGCAAAAAACGACAGCAGTCTTTCAAGGAGGTGCCCTGTTCTTCGGCGGCCCCGAGCTTCAAGAAAACTGAGCATGGAAACTCACCCGAGCGAGGAGTCAAGTGGGGACCAGGCTTGTTCCACACGGCTGTGAGACGATCTCTTTTTTGTCAGTCCGTGCGCTGAAGAGCACTCAGACACGCTCAGAACCAACGTCAGACAAGTTTGAACTTGTTATCAGTTTCGTTATCAGTTGGGTTCCCACCCGCCATTAAGTCGTTGATTATCAAGTTGGCTACCCCGTAAGGATTCGAACCTTAAATAAGAGATCCAAAATCTCCTGTGTTACCATTACACCACGGGGTAATGCGGTGGATTGTCAGAATAGAGCACAAATTTCGGGGTGCAAGAGGGGCGGCAACTTTTTTTGCCTGCTGACCAAACCCGTTCCCCCTCAGTCTTTGCCGGTCAGATCACCCACATGGGCTTTGGTTTCCGAAACGATCACCCGGCTCAGCACCAGCAGAGAGATGAGATTGGGGATGGCCATGAGCCCATTGAAGGCATCCGACAAATCCCAAACAATGCCCAGCGGCAGCACCGAGCCAACCAGAACGGCAGCCACCCACAGGAGCCGGTAAGGCTTCACCGCACGCGTGCCAAAGAGGTATTCCGCTGCTTTTTCGCCATAGTAGCTCCAGCCCAGAATGGTTGAGAACACAAAGGTCACGAGGCCAAAAACCAGGATGTAATGACCATAGACATGCAGATCGGAAAAGGCTGCCTGGGTGAGTTCAGCTTTGTTCAGCCCCTTCTGCCAGTGGCCGCTGCTGACGACCACCAAACCTGTCATGGCACAGACCACCACGGTATCCCAAAAGGTACCCGTGGAGGAGACAAGAGCCTGCCGTACCGGATTTTTGGTCTGGGCCGCTGCGGCAACAATGGGCGCGCTGCCAAGACCGGATTCATTGGAAAACAGGCCGCGGGCGATCCCGTAGCGCATGGCCTCCTTCATGCCCGCACCGACGAATCCTCCGATAGCCGCCTGGCCGGTGAAAGCCGTGTTGAAAATGAGCGACAGGGTATCCGGAATAACCGCATAATTTTTGATGAGGATGCAGGCACAGCCCACCACGTAACCGATGGCCATGAACGGCACGAGCACACTGCAAAAGCTGGCGATGCTTTTAACGCCGCCCAGGATGACAGCCCCGGCCACCACCGTCATCAGGCCGCCCACGCTCCAGGCGATGGTCGCCTTGTCATAGTCCGGCAAGAGGGTCTGCACATGCCCCACCACCGAGTTTGCCTGCGACATGCAGCCAATGCCGAAACCGGCCACACAGGTGAAGATCGCAAACACAATGCCGAGCCAGCGCATGTTCATGCCGCGCTCCAGCACATACATGGGGCCGCCGGCAAAGCTGCCATCCGGCATCTGCACCCGGTATTTCACAGCCAGCAATGCCTCACTGTATTTGGTGGCAATGCCAAACACTCCGGTGAGCCACATCCACAGCACCGCCCCAGGACCGCCTGCGGCCACGGCACTGGCCACGCCGACGATGTTTCCGGTACCGATGGTGGCGGCCAGGGCTGTCATGAGCGCGCCGAACTGGGACACATCACCCGAGCTTCCTTCATCCTTGGTGACGGAAAGTTTGATGCCCCTGAACAAGTATCTTTGGATGAATCCTGTGCGGACCGTGAGGTACAGGTGGGTGCCAAACAGGAGAATGATGAGAGGAGGCCCCCAGACAAACCCGGCAAAGTCGGCGACAGTTTTGGCAAAATCCATGGGCTGCTTTTAGCGCTCACTACGGAACAGAGCAGCAAAGAAATTCGTTCTAAGCATCCTTTTGCCACACTTTTACCTGGGAGACGGAACTGTATTTCCTCTTGCCCATGGTATGCAGACTGCTAGAAAAGCTCCATGCAGATGCAAAAACGCCAATTCTTCGTACTGGGAGCGGTCGCCACACTCCTTGCAGGCCTCACAGGATGCAACAAAGGCGGCGGCGACACCATTTTGATTGGCGAGTTTGCGTCGCTGACAGGCAAAGAGGCCACCTTTGGCACCTCTTCCCATGAAGGCACCATTCTGGCTGTCAAAGAAATCAATGCGGCAGGCGGAGTGCTTGGCAAACAACTGGAACTGCGCACGGAAGACGACCAGTCCAAGGCTGGCGAACCCGCCAACGTGGTCAACAAGCTGATCTCCAAGGACGGCGTTGTCGCCATCCTCGGTGAAGTGGCCTCCAGCCGCTCTTTGGAAGCAGCCCCCATCTGCCAACAGAACAGCATCCCGATGATCACCCCGGCATCCACCAATGCCAAGGTGACCGAGACCGGCGATTACATTTTCCGCATGTGCTTCATTGATCCCTTCCAGGGAACGGTGATGGCGAACTTTGCCACCAACACCCTGAAGGCCAAAAAGGTGGCTGTCTTCACCGATGTGAAGAGCGACTACAGCAAAGGCCTCGCCAAATACTTCAAGGAAGGTTTCCTGAAGGCAGGCGGCACCATCGTCACCGAACTCGATTTCAACGGCGGCGACAAAGACTTCAAAGGCCAGCTGACCGCCATCAAAACCGCAGCCCCGGACGCCGTGTTTGTTCCCGGCTACTACACGGATGTGGCACTCATTTGCATCCAGGCCAAGCAGCTTGGCATCACGGTCCCGCTGATCGGCGGTGACGGCTGGGAAAGCGAGAAACTGGTGGAACTCGGCGGCGAGGCTGTCGAAGGCCACTACTTCTCCACTCACTATGCGGCAGACGCCGCCGCCCCCAAGGTCACCGCTTTCGTCGAAGCCTACAAAAAGGCCTACAACAACAAAGTGCCAGACTGCATGGCCGCCCTCGGTTATGACTCGGTGTACTTCCTGGCAGATGCGATCAAACGCGCAGGCAGCACCGAAGCCGCCAAGATCCGCGACGCCCTGGCCGCCACCAAGGAATTTGACGCCGTCACCGGCAAGGTGGCCATTGATGCCAAACGCGACGCCGTCAAATCGGCCGTCATCCTCCAGGTCAAGGGTGGCAAATTCAAATACGTGGAAACCGTCAATCCCTGAACTGGAAAGGAGAGCTGAGACCGGACCTCATTTGGACAGAATGAACTGAGACGAACCGCCGTTTAATTCCGTCTTTCCGAACGCCGCCAACCCTCAACTCCCTCCCGATTCTGGACTGGTTTCTCCAACAGCTGATCAACGGCCTCGCCCTGGGGTCCATCTACGCCCTCATCGCCCTGGGTTACACCATGGTGTACGGCGTGCTCCGGTTCATCAACTTCGCCCATAGCGATGTCCTGATGCTGGGTGCTTTCTCCGCCTACTTTCTGGCACCGGCGGTTGAGAAAATCGTTCCCCTGCCCTCGGTGACCGGAGCCGTGATCGTGATCCTCCTGTCCGCGCTCATCTGTGCGGCCATCGGCATTCTCATCGAATTCCTGGCCTATCGCCCGCTGCGCTCCCGTCCCAAGCTGACGGTTCTCATCACCGCCATCGGCGTGTCGCTCTTCATTGAGTTCACCTGCCAGCATCCGGCGGTGCTGGGCGCAGACACCAAGTCGTTTCCCCGCCTCCTCGCCGAGAGCAATTTTCACCTGGGCGCACTGGTTGTTGGCAGCAACGACCTCGTCGTCGTCGGGGTGACGGGCTTGCTTCTTTTTGGCCTGTGGTTTGTCGTGCAGCGGACCAAGATCGGTACCGCCATGCGTGCAGTATCCTTCAACCAGCAGGCGGCTGCGCTGATGGGCATCAACATCAACCGCATCATCTCCTTTACCTTTGGTCTGGGTTCCGCGCTGGCGGCGATTGCCGGCATTCTTTACGCCATCAAGGCCCCGGGCATTGATCCGCTGATGGGCGTCCAGCCGGGCATCCGGGCTTTCGTCGCGGCGGTGCTGGGCGGTATTGGCAATCTGCCGGGCGCAGCCCTTGGCGGTCTGCTGCTGGGGCTGCTGGAAACCTTTGCAGGAGGCACCCCCGGCCTGTCGAACTACCGGGACGGCATCGCTTTTGCCATCCTCATCCTCATCCTTCTTTTCAAACCCGCCGGCCTGCTCGGCAAAGCCACGGTGGAAAAAGTATGAACTTCATGAAGGGCGCCAAACGCTGGCTCATCATCGGCATCATCCTGGCGGTGCTTGCCTCGCAGTTTTCCGGACAGGTAAACCGCTACTACCTGGGTATCATCATTGATATCGGCATCAACATCATCCTGGCGGTGAGCCTGAACCTCATCAACGGTCACACCGGCCAGTTCAGTCTCGGCCACGCGGGCTTCATGGCCGTTGGCGGTTATTCGGCGGCCAAATTTTCGCTGGTTGTCGGTCCCATGGTTCCGGAGAGCCTGCAGCAACCCCTGTTTTTCGTGGCCCTGGTTCTGGGCGGCCTTCTGGCAGCACTGGCAGGGGTTGTGGTTGGCGTGCCTTCCCTTCGGCTTCGGGGGGACTATCTTGCCATCGTCACGCTCGGCTTCGGAGAAATCATCCGGGTGATTGTGCAGAACATGGAAGCGGTGGGGGCCGCCAGCGGTCTGAAAGACATCCCCAAAGACACCACCATCGGCTGGACTTTTACCCTGGCCGCCGTCACGATCTATGTGATCACCACCCTGGTAAACTCCACCTATGGGCGCGGGTTTATCGCCGTCAGCGATGATGAGGTGGCCGCCAGTTCCATGGGCATCAATCCTGTCCGCTACAAGGTCACCGCATTCGTCATCGGGGCCTTTTTTGCCGGCATTGCAGGCGGCCTGTATGCCCATCACAAGCAGTTCCTGTCCCCCACCGGTTTTGATTTCTTCAAGTCCATCGACATCGTCGTCATGGTCATCCTGGGCGGTATGGGCCGGACGGCTGGCGTCGTTCTGGCAGCCATCCTCCTCACCATCCTCCCGGAGGCGCTGCGCGGCTTCTCTGACTACCGCATGATCATATACTCCCTGCTGATCATCGGCATCATGATCGCCCGTCCGCAGGGGCTGTTCACCTTCGGCAAACGGAAGGGGGCTGCGGCATGAGCGCGCCACTCCTTGAAATGGATTGCGCCACCATCCGCTTCGGCGGTCTGACGGCAGTATCGGAACTGAACCTGAAAATCGGTCCGCATGAACTCGTCGGCTTGATTGGCCCCAATGGAGCCGGCAAGACCACTGCGTTCAATCTCATCAGCGGCGTTTACAAGCCCACGGAAGGCCAGATCCATTTCAACGGCACCCGCACCTGCGGACTGCGGCCCCACCAGCTCACCCGGCTGGGCATCGCCCGCACGTTCCAGAACATCCGGCTTTTCGGCTCCCTGAGTGTTTTCGACAATGTTCGCGCCGCCACCCAGTTGCACCGCAGCCACCGGATCCGCAGCGCCCTCTGGCGCGGCAAAGCGTTCCATGAAGGAGAACGCGACGTGGAGAAACAGGTGCTGGACCTGCTGGACATCTTTGGCCTCGCCCGTTTCCGCGATGAAGAGGCAAAGTCTCTTCCTTATGGCAACCAACGCCGGCTGGAAATTGTCCGCGCCCTGGCCACCCGGCCCAAGCTTTTGCTTCTGGATGAACCCGCTGCCGGGATGAATCCCACGGAAAAGGAGGAGCTGATGCACCTCATCCAGTTCATCAAGGACAAGTTCAACATCGCCATCCTGCTGGTGGAGCATGACATGAAGGTCGTCATGGGCATCTGCCAGAAGATCGCCGTTCTGGAGTACGGCAAGAAGATCGCCGAAGGCACGCCTGAAGAGATTCAAAAAGACCCCAAAGTGATTGCCGCCTACCTCGGCACTGAAGATGAGGAGGTGACTGACCATGCTTGAGATCACCAACCTGGAAGTGGCCTATGGAGCCATCAAGGCCCTGCACGGCATCACCCTCAAGGTGCCGGAAAAATCCATTGTTACGCTGATCGGCGGCAATGGAGCTGGCAAGTCCACGACCCTGCGCACCATCTCCGGTCTGGTCAAAGCCCGGGGGGGCCAGATCCGCTATGACGGGAAGGACATCACCAACCTGCCGCCGCATGAAATCGTCAGCCGGCAGCTTTGCCATGTCCCGGAAGGCCGCATGGTCTTCGCCAACCTCACCGTGCTGGAGAATCTGAAGATGGGGGCCTACCTGCGCAATGACCGCGCAGGCATCGCCGAAGACATCGAGTATTCCTTCACCGTTTTCCCGCGTCTGAAAGAGCGCATCAGCCAGCTGGCTGGCACGCTTTCCGGGGGGGAGCAGCAGATGCTGGCCATCGCCCGTGCGCTGATGACCCGCCCGCGCTGCCTGATGCTGGACGAACCTTCTCTGGGCATCGCCCCCATTCTGGTCCGGGCCATCTTCAAACAGATCGTGGCGATCAACAAAGAACGCGGCATCACCATCCTTCTCGTGGAACAAAATGCCAACCTGGCCCTGGGCATCTCCCATTACGGTTATGTGCTGGAAACCGGCAAGGTGCTGCTGGAAGACTATGCCAAGACCTTGAGGCTCAACCCCCAGGTCCGCGAAGCCTACCTGGGCGAGTAGTCCCCCGAAGAACCGGGAGGAAAAGGGCGAGTGAGCCGTCTGGCAATTGTCAGGCAGGCCAAGTGCCGTTATCGCACGTATTCCCCCTTCCCCCCCTGCTCTTTTGAAAACCACCCTTCGCGTCTTTTCGTATCTGCGCCGTTATCCCTGGATGGCGTCTGCCCAGCTTTTTTGCGCCATCGCCGGCACTCTCATGGTGGTGGTGTTCCCCGCCGTCACCCGGGAAGTGCTGGACGTCGTCGTGCCAGGCGCTCAATGGGACAGGCTCGGCCCGCTCATCCTGATGGCCCTGGGGGCTTACTTTGGCCAGCACCTGTTCAACAGCCTGCGCATCATGCTGAACAACACCTTTGAGCAAAAGGTGATCTACGACCTCCGCAGCGATCTCTACCAGCGCCTGCAGACGCTGCCCCTTCGCTGGTTCGACAACCGCCCCACAGGCGACATCATGACCACGGTAGGCGAAGACATCCCCAGCGTGGAGCGCGTGCTGATTGACGGGATCGAGCAGGGCCTCGTCGCCATCATTCAAATCGCTGTCGTGGCGGTGTTCATGTTCCAGGCAGATGTGACCCTGGCTCTCTGGGCCCTGGTTCCCATCCCTTTCCTGGCTGCGGGAGCCCTGGCTTACACCCGCACTTCCAAGGAGCGCCACCGCGCCGTGCGCCGCGCCAGCAGCGGCATGAACAGCCTGCTGCACGACAATGTGGCCGGCATGCGCCAGATCAAAGCCTACGCCATGGAAAAGGAGGAACTCGCCCGGTTTAACACCTCCAGCGGACTTCTCAAGCAGGCCACACTCCACGTCATGCGCATCTGGGCCATCTACCGCCCCGGCATGCACTTTCTCACCAGCATCGGCATGGTTCTCGTCCTGTGGATGGGAGCCAAGGGCCTCATGGAAGGCCGTATCGAAAAAGGCGACCTTGCTGCCTTTCTGCTGCTCTTGAAATACTTCTACGACCCCATCGAGCAGCTTCACCAGCTGAACCAGATCATCCAGGGCGGGCGGGCAGCCGGAGAAAGAGTCTTCGACATCCTGGATGCCGAACCCGAAACGGACATTGAGGGCGGGCGCAAGCTGGCCGAGATCGGCGGCCATGTCCGCTATCAAAATGTCGGCTTCAGCTACGGCGGCAGCATCCCCACGGTTCATGGCATCAATCTGGAGGCCCTGCCCGGACAAACCATTGCCCTCGTCGGCCCGACCGGTGCTGGCAAATCCACGCTTATCAACCTGCTGACCCGCTTCTATGAATATGATGAAGGTGAGGTGACCATCGACGGAACTCCCGTCAAAGAACTGAACAAGGCCTGGCTGCGCAGCCGTATCGGCTATGTCACGCAGGAGAGCTTTCTTTTCAACGGCACCGTCCGCGAGAACCTCGTGATTGGAAAACGGGATGCCACGGATGATGAACTCTGGCAGGTGCTCTCAAGCGCCAATGCGGAAGGATTTGTGAGCAGGCTGGAAAAAGGCCTGGATACCCGTGTTGGCGAACGCGGTGTCAAACTGAGCGTGGGTGAAAAGCAGCGTATTTCCATCGCTCGCGCCCTGCTGCGCAATCCTCCCATCCTGCTTCTGGATGAAGCCACGGCCAGCGTCGATACCGAGACTGAACGCCAGATCCAGACTGCACTGGATCGCCTGATGGAAAACCGCACCAGTTTTGTGATTGCGCACCGGCTGAGCACCGTGCGCCACGCGGATCGAATTTATGTCCTGGAACACGGCCAGATTGTGGAAAACGGAACCCATGAAGAGCTCGTGGACAAAGGCGGGCTGTACTCACGGCTTTGCCGCACTTCCTTAATGGAAAACTAAAAAGTCCCTTTGGCTGACAGCCATCAGTAGAACGTGTTACGAATTCTCTTCAAAGAAAATTGGACTTTTTGCACGAGCATGGCTTATTGCATCAACACGCAAAAGCCATGGGTATCTTCTTTGTCGCTACAATTGCCGCCCTGATTCTCTCGGCATTTATTATCAATGTGCGTCGTCCCCGCACCCGCAGACGCTGGATTCAGCGCTAAACTGTCATTCATTTCGCTCATTTTGCACGTACAAAATGAGCATTTTGCAGACAGGATAAATCCGTTCATTTCCCTCTTCAGCACCCCCTACAAAGGCTGGGTAATTTCGCGAGTTGAGGGATGGAGAGCCACGAAGGTCTTGGGCACAAAAAGCTTCGTTCCAGTTTCGCTCCGCTTGCCGTCGCAGTTGCGAGGGGGAGCGATCTCGCCAAGACTTCCGCCCCGTGAATCCTGTCACCCCAGCCCATGCGGACACGCTCCGCACCCTGCTCTCGCCTGACCGCGTCCTGACCGAGGAGGTCGACATCCTCCCATACAGCTTCGATGGCACCGCCGCTCTGAAGGTAAAGCCTGGCGCAGTGGCCTTTCCACACACGGCGGAGGAAGTCAGCGCGTGTGTCAAACTTGCCCGCGATGCCAGCATCCCGGTGGTCACGCGCGGTTCCGGCACCGGGCTCAGCGGCGGCAGCGTCCCCAGCCCAGGCTGTCTGGTGCTTTGCCTGGCGCAGATGGACAAGATCCTGGAAGTGGACGAGAAAAACCTCGTTCTCCGGGCTCAATGCGGAGTGATCACCAAGGAGATAGATGACGCGGCTGCTCAGGTGGGCCTGTTTTATCCGCCGGACCCCGGCAGCATGAAAATCAGCACCATCGGCGGCAATGTTGCCGAAAACAGCGGAGGTCTGCGCGGCCTCAAATATGGCGTCACCCGGGACTACGTCATGGGCATCCAGGTGGTGCTTCCGGACGGAACTCTCACGTGGCTGGTTAACAAGTGCGTCAAGGATGTGGCCGGCTACTCCATGAAAGACCTGGTCGTGGGCAGCGAAGGCACACTCGGCATCATCACCGAGGTCCTGATCAAGCTGCTTCCCCGTCCGCAATCCCGCCGGACGCTCCTGGCCTTGTATGACCGCATGGAGGCGGCCGCCGAAACCATCAGTGCCATCATCGCCGCCAAGATCATTCCCTGCACCCTTGAGTTTCTGGACAGGACCACCGTGCAGTGTGTGGAGGACTATGCCAAGATTGGCCTGCCCACCGATGTGGAAGCCCTGGTCCTCATGGAGACAGACGGTCACCCTGCCGTGGTTCAGGAAGAGGCGGAACAGATGATGAATCTCGCCCGCCAGACCGGCGCCCGTGAGGTGCGCGTGGCCGCCGATGAGGCTGAGGGAGCGAAGCTGGCATCTGCCCGGCGCAATGCCTTCTCCGCCCTGGCCCGTGTGCGCCCCACCACCATCCTGGAAGACGTCACCGTCCCCCGCACCGAACTGGCCCACATGGTGGGCTTCATCCGCGAGTGCGCCACCCGGCACAACCTCAAGGTTGGCACCTTCGGCCACCTTGGCGATGGCAATCTGCACCCCACCTTCCTCACCAACGAACGCGACCATGAGGAAATGCACCGGGTGGAAGCCGCTCTGGAAGAAATCGTCAATGAAACGCTTCGCCTTGGCGGAACCGTCACCGGTGAGCATGGAGTGGGACTGGCAAAAAAAGCCTTTGTGAAACGGCAGTTGGGTGAAGGCAGCTATGAACTGATGAAGAGCATCAAACGCGCGCTGGATCCGCAATGTCTGCTGAATCCCGGCAAGATTTTCGACCTGTGAGCCGCATTGCCATCACCGCCGCCGAGGTGGCCTGCGCCCTGGGCAGCAACTTGGAGCAAAGCATGGCCTGCTGGCAGCAAAGCCGCACAGGGCTGGCCCCCAACGGCACCGGACACCTGGAGGGCCGCATCTGCGACCGCAGCCTGCTTAAAGGCCGCCGCTATGGCGCTGCCAGCAATCTGGCTGTTCGCCTGGCTCAACGCGCGGTGGAAAAAGCTGGGTGGTCTGAGGCAGACACCCGCTCAGCCTGGCTCTTCGCCGCCAGCAGCCGCGGCAATGCCGGTGAGATCCTGCGCGCCCATGAGTGGCGCCGCCCTTCACGCCGCTTCAGCGCCAGCAACACCCTGCACTCAGAGATTGCCGCCGCCGTCAGCATTGAACTCGGCATCCGCGGCCCCTGGCAGATGATTTCCAACGGCTGCTCGGCCGGCCTGGACGCGCTTGGTCTGGCCTGGATGGCCCTAGAGGCAGGCGTTGCCCGGCGCGCCCTGGTGCTGGCGGTGGACCTCCCGCTTTACCCAGACCTGCTTGAGGACTTTAATGCCACCCGCCTGCTCTCACGAGGTGCGGTTTATGATCCCCTTAGCCCGGCCACCGACGGCTTTCATGCCGGCGAGGCAGGCGTAGCCCTCACGCTCGAAAGGGATGGTTCAGGCCCGGCCATCACACGCTACGCAGCGAACAGCGATGCCTATGACTCGCTGGTCATTCCGGAAGATGGCGCACCGCTGGCGGAACTGCTTTCGGGCTTTGCCCCCCCCGATCTCATCTGCCCCCATGCAACCGGCACGGCGAATCATGCGCGGGCGGAACTGCGTGCACTGCACACAGCCTTCCCTTCCCTGCCGCCTTTGCTACTGCTGAAACCTCTCACCGGACACACCCTGGGTGCCAGCGGTCTCCTGGACGTGGCCCTCATCGCCGAAGGTCTGCGCCAGGGCCAGTTGCCGAGCAACCAGCCCGGTCTGCATGCGCCCGCCGGCGTATCTCTGACTGTGCCATCCATCCCGCGCTCCGTTTTGAAAATCGCTTCGGGCATGGGCGGCCACAATGCAGCGGTGGAGATGCGCCTGGAGTGACGCCATCCTGGCCTCATGAAGACGTCCGGATGCCATTGGTCCTTGGGAGGTTGCCTGCAAATCCCGTTGACGCTCCCCGCAGTCTGCATTCATCTCAAAGCGTGACCCAGACGCCTGACAAACTCCGCCAACTCCTCGACGCCGCCGGAGTCGCGCGTTGTCTGGACGAGATTGCGGCCGCCATTGACGCCCGCTGGAAAGACGAGCCAAGGCTGGCCCTTGTCGGTGTCTATCGCCGCGGCGTTCCCTTTGCCCGTGCGCTGGCAGAGCGTCTCCGTGCCCGGGGTCGCGAGGTGGACTTTGGCAAAATCGACATCACGCAGTACCGTGACGACCTCAAGAGCATGGCCGTGCTGCCCAAGCTGGAAGGCTCCGAGCTCGGCTTTGATCTGGACGACGCCGTGGTCATCCTTTGTGATGAAGTGATTTATACCGCCCGCACCTCCCGTGCAGCCCTGGAGGAACTGCTGGATTTCGGCCGCCCCCGCGCCGTCCAGTTTGCTGTGCTGGTGGACCGCGCCGGCCGTGAGCTTCCCTTGCAGCCCGACTACGCCGGCATCCGCGTGGACCTGCCCGCCGAGGAGCGTGTGAGCGTGCGCTTCATGGACGGCGACGGCTGGGACGAAGTATTTGTTAGACCTTGGCAGAAGAAATCCGCATGAGCCTCACCCCGCGCAAAGACCTCCTCGACATCGCCTCCCTCAGCACTGAGGAAATCGAATTCGTGCTCGCCAATGCGGTGCCGTTCAAGGACCTCTTCAAGCGCAGCGTGAAAAAGGTCCCCCCGCTCAAGGGCCAGACCGTGCTGACCCTCTTCTACGAGCCCAGCACCCGCACCCGCTCGTCCTTTGAAGTCGCGGCCAACCGCCTCTCCGCCGACGTCACTCACTTTGACATCGAGTCCTCCAGCGTCGTCAAAGGCGAGTCTGTGCTGGATACAGTGGAGACGCTGGAGTCCATGCGTGTGGACTACATTGTGGTCCGTCACAAGCAGGCAGGCATCCCCAGCCTGATCGCCCGCAACACCCGCGCCAGCGTCATCAACGCGGGCGACGGGTGGCACGCCCACCCTACCCAGGCGCTGCTGGACGCCTTTACCCTGCGGGAGAAGTTCAAAGATCTGCGCGGTGCCCGCGCCCTCATTGTAGGCGACATCCAGCACAGCCGCGTGGCACGCAGCACCAGCCTCATCTTCCGCCGCCTGGGCATGAATGTGGCCTACCTCGCCCCAGGCTCCATCATGCCGCGCGAGACGCCTCCGGAAATCCAGCTTTTTGGCAACTGGACCGATGCCCTCGACTGGAAACCGGATGTGGTTTACCTCCTGCGCGTGCAAAGCGAGCGCATGGACGAACCCTTCTTCCCAAGCGCTGCCGAGTATCACAAGAACTACGGTCTCACGGATGCCCGTGTGCAGATCCTCAAAGAGCGCGGCCTGTGGCTGATGCATCCCGGCCCGGTCAATCGTGGCGTGGAAATCACCGATGCCGGCATGAACTACGAGAAGAGCCTCATCAACCAGCAGGTGGAAAACGGCATCGCCGTGCGCATGAGCGTCCTCTACTGGCTGAAACCAGGCGCTGTATAAACCGGCCATTCTTCATTTGACCCGGCTTGCCGCCACCGCCTCTGTCGCGGCATGGCTTCCCGACGTTCTTTTCTTCTCTCTGGTGCCGCCTTTCTGACCGGCTGCCAGATGGTGCCAGCCCCTCAGTATGGCCAGCAGCCTCAGTCAGGGCCGTTCATGCTGGGCATTGATTTCCTGGCCTCGCGCAATTTTGACCTCCTGCGCGGAAAGCGTGTCGGACTGATCACCAACCACACCAGTGTCACAGGCCGCGGGGAACTTACCCGTGTAGCCATGCAGCGTGCGCTTGGCTCCTCGTTCACGGCCCTCTATGCGCCAGAACATGGCATTGACGGAACCATCGGTGCCGGCATCCATGTCAGCACGCGCCGTGATTCGGTGACCGGGCTCACCGTGTATTCACTCTACGGCCCCACCCGCAAGCCGACACCGCAGATGCTGGCCCCTATCGATGTGCTGGTCTTTGACCTTCAGGACATCGGCTGCCGCAGCTACACCTACGTCAGCACCATGGCCGTCGCCATGGAGGCCTGCGCCGAAAACGGAAAACAGTTTGTCGTGCTCGACCGGCCCAACCCCATGGGCGGCTGGCGTGTTGAAGGGCCTCCTCTTGAATCCCGGTGGAAGTCCTTTGTCGGTCAGATCCCGGTCCCTTACGTCCATGGCATGACGGCGGGTGAACTCGCCATGATGACAGCCGCCAAGGGCTGGATCTCCAGCGCCCCCCGTTTGAATGTGGTGAAAATGCAGGGCTGGTCGCGCAACATGGTCTGGCAGGACACAGGTCTGCGCTGGTACCGCACCTCGCCCAACATCCCGCACGCAACCTCTCCCCTCTACTATGTCGCGACAGGTATTCTGGGCGGCGGAGCCGCTGTGGACATCGGCATCGGCACGGAAAATCCCTTCGGCTATGCCGGTGGCAGCGGGGTAAATCCCCAGGCCATGCTGGCAGCCTGCCAGCGCTGGAACATGCCCGGGGTCGGTTTTTCTCCTTACTCCAGGAACGGTTTTGGCGGCGTGCGCCTGAACATCCATCCGCGCGCCCAGGCAGATCTGACCGCTCTGGATGTCATGCTGCTGGGTGAACTGAACCGTCTCACCAGCGGCCGGGTGCTGGCCCGCACCACAGGGTCCAAGCTCAATCTCTTCCACAAAGTGTACGGCAGTGAGTCCCTGTATGAGAATCTGCGCCGTGGCGTACCCGCCAGCCGTATCGTATCCGGCTGGGGCGGCTGGATAAGTTCTTTCCGCAGTGCCCGTCAGAGGTACCTCCTTTATCCCTGAGTCCCCCTCAAAGAATATCTTGACCATATTGACGGTGCCAAGATATTCACAGTTCGGAGCCCACAGCGGGCTTTGCAGTTACCCCCACCGGAATCAGCGGCGACTCTATGGCCGTCACCAAAAAATCAGCCCCAGGAAAATCCCCTTCCCCCAAGTCCTCCGCACCCTCCTCGGCGGCCCATCCCAGCACGGGAGCAAGCCAGCAGGAAAAGCGCAGAAGGGGACGTCCACGCATTCATCCAGTGGATGACAGCGCGGCGCAATCTCCCTCCGTAGGGCCGGACGGTCAGCCGATGAAACGCAAGCGCGGCCGGCCGCCGAAGGCCAGCTATACGCCAGCGACCCCCACCGTGGTCTACGACGACATTAATGCGCCCGAGGTTCAAAACCGGCTGCGCAATCTGATTCTTCTGGCCAAGGAACAGGACCATCTCACCTGGGATGACGTGAATGAGGCCTTGCCCATTGGCATTGTCACCCCGGACCTGATGGACGAGGTGATCAGCCGCCTGCGTGCGATGGAGATCCGGGTCACTGAAGAAGGCGACCTCCCTGGCCAGACCGCCATGAAACTTTTGGCCCGTGCGGCCGAAGAAGCCGTGGGCAGCAGCGCCAAGCCCGAGGCCAAGATGGATACCCTGGACGATCCCGTGCGCATGTATCTGCGCCAGATGGGCCAGGTCCCTCTGCTGACACGCGAACAGGAAATCCAGATTTCCAAACGGATCGAGACAGCCGAAATCAGCCTTCTGAGCTGCCTTCAAAATGTGGGCTT
>DASWXG010000377.1:0-5080 GCA_036405615.1 Prosthecobacter sp.
TGGACGCGGATACGACCTGGAGGCGCGCCAGTTGCAAGATGATTTGATCATGTATGACTCCAAGGACCTCGTCACCCATGGGGTCGTCCTGGGCATGACGGGATCCGGTAAAACCGGCCTCTGCCTGGGGCTGCTGGAAGAAGCCGCCATGGATGGCGTGCCCCTCATCGCCATTGATCCGAAAGGCGACATCGGCAACGCCCTGCTGACCTTTCCCAATCTCAGCGCGGAAGAGTTTACACCCTGGGTGAACAGCGACGACGCACGCCGCAAGGGGGTGAGCGTGGATGAATATGCCCAGCAGCAGGCGCAACTGTGGACCAAGGGGCTGGCCGACTGGGGCCAGGGGCCGGACCGCATCCGGAAACTGCGGGAAACCGTGGACATGGCCATCTACACCCCGGGCAGCAATGCCGGGCTGCCGGTGTCCATCCTCAGTTCCCTGGACTGCCCGCCTGCTGCCGTGCTGGAAGATGCCGAGACGCTGGGAGACCGCATCGAGAGCACTGTCTCCTCGCTGCTCGGGCTCATGGGCGTGGATGCGGACCCGGTGCAGTCACCGGAACACATCCTGCTGGCAAACATCGTCGCGCATTCCTGGAAAAAAGGGCAAAACCTGACGCTGGAAAACCTGGTGCGCCACATCCAGCAGCCGCCGGTGCGCAAGATCGGCGTGGTGGACATTGAGACCTTCTGCCCGGAGGCAAAACGGACGGCCCTGGCCATGAAGCTGAACAGCCTGGTGGCCTCGCCCGGCTTTGCCGCGTGGCTGGAGGGAGAGCCTCTGGACATCCAGCGCATGTACTACACGCCAGAGGGCAAGCCGCGCATCACGATCTTTAACATCGCCCATCTCAGTGATACGGAGCGCATGTTCTTTGTCTCCTTGTTGTTGAACCAGTTGTTAGGCTGGATGCGGGCCCAGCAGGGTACCACCTCCCTGCGTGCGCTGTTTTACATGGATGAGATCTACGGCTATTTGCCGCCGACGGCGATGCCGCCTTCCAAGAAGCCGCTGATGATCCTGCTCAAGCAGGCTCGCGCTTTTGGCCTCGGCCTGCTGCTGGCCACCCAGAACCCGGTGGATCTGGACTATAAAGCGCTCGCCAACATCGGCACTTGGTGGATCGGCCGCCTGCAGACGGAGCGCGACAAGGCCCGTCTCCTGGACGGTCTGGAAGGGGCCATCAGCAGCAGCGGCGGCCAGATGGACCGCAAGGCGCTGGAGACGGCTATCTCCGGCCTGGGCAACCGTGTCTTCCTGATGAACAACGTCCACGAAGACGGCCCCGTGGTCTTCCATGTGCGCTGGATCATGAGCTACCTCAGCGGGCCGCTGGCGCGCGAGCAGGTGAAGCGCCTCATGGATCCCATCCGGCCTTCCAAGGCGGCTGCTGTGGCGGCTGGCGAGGACGACGGCTTCCTGCCACCTGGGGCTTCCGCGGCCCCTGCGGCGAACCGCAATACGGTGAAGCCGCGCCTGCCGGAAGGCACGGCAGAATACTTCCTGCGCACGGACATCCCGGCCGACTCCCTCTGCTACGTGCCCGCCATCCTGCGCAGCGCCGAGGTGAATTTTGACGACCCGCGCCGGAAGATCAGCGGCCGCAGCCAGATCACTCTGGTGAATCCTATTGATGTCGAAAACCAGCGGGTGCTGTGGGACAAGTTTGTGGAGATTCCGCGCGATGTGGACCTGTCCGGCTGGGACGGCAGCGCTGAGGAAGGAGCGGAATACACGGACCTGCCGGGGGCCGCGATGAAGTCCTCCACCTATGCCAGCATCAAGAAAGACTATGTGGAGTGGGTGTATGCCAACCACACCCTGGAGGTGAGTTTCAGCCCCTTGCTGGAGACCTTCTCCAATCCCGGTGAGAAGGCGGATGAGTTCAAGGCCCGCATCACCCAGCGGGCGCGGGAACTGCGCGACGAGGCCATCGAAACCCTGCGCGAAAAGACCGGCAAAGCCCTGAAGTCTCTCGATGAAAAGGAGATCCGCGCGCAGACCAAGGTGGATACCCAGAAGTCCCAGGCCACCAGTGCCAAGCTGTCCACGGCGGTGTCCATCGGCACCAGCTTGCTGGGAGCCTTTTTTGGCCGCAAGGGGGGCATCGCATCGGTCGCCAAGGCCAGCACCGTAAACAGCGCCGCCCGCGTGATGCGCGAATCTCAGGAAGCGGCTGCAGCCGAGGCTGAACTGGGCCGTCTGCA
Organism: Prosthecobacter sp.; assembly: GCA_036405615.1. Taxonomy (GTDB): domain Bacteria; phylum Verrucomicrobiota; class Verrucomicrobiia; order Verrucomicrobiales; family Verrucomicrobiaceae; genus Prosthecobacter. The sequence goes on from DASWXG010000377.1 coordinate 2,212, forward strand.
GGCCGACAAGGCCGATCTGGAAAAGCAGCTGAACGATGACATCCAGCAGATCCGCGATCAGTATGACCCGACTGCGCTGGCCCTGGAGACGGCCAAACTCACTCCGGTGAAAGCCCGTATCCAGCCCACAGCCATCGGCATCCTCTGGCTGCCGCATGAGCGTGTGGGCGAACAGTTGCGCAAGGCCTGGACCTGAAAACCGTCGCCTTTTTAGACCAGGCAGTGGATGATGTGACCAAAACGTCACCTCCTGCGCATTGCGTCTGCAGTCTGCTTGCGGACTGCAAGGGCTGTGAACGAACTGCTCATCCTGGATGTCATCGGCCCGTTTTTTCGGGGCTATGACCGCCGTGTCATCAACTGGTCCAAAATTCCCTGGGACCATGTGGGAAGGCAGGGCTCCGCCTGGTGGGAAAACGCCTGCCGCGAACTGCACCTGCTGGCCCGGCAGGCCTCCGGCTGGGGTTTCAATGCCGCCTCGGTGGATGACGTGTCGCATCTGGCGGATGATGAATGGATCGAGCCGGAGATCCGCCGCCGTATCGCCCGTTACCGGCTGGAGATGCGCACCTGTTTCCAGGTGCTGGCCCGGGCGGGCCTGGATGTGTATGTGACCATGGATGTGTTCTCCACCACGCCAGGTCTTCTGCAAAGGCTGCAGCGGGAGAACATGCCCATCAATGCTTTCCTGGTCCGTCTCCTGGACCGCTTCCTGACGGATTTTCCAGAAGTTGCAGGAGTGATCGTGCGCATTGGCGAATCAGACGGCAAAGACGTGAAGGATGACTTTCACAGCCACCTCGTCATCAAGACGCCTGCCCAGGCCCGGGCCTTTCTCCAGGAAGTGCTGCCGGTTTTCGAAAAACACCGCCGCCGTCTCATCTTCCGCACCTGGACCGTAGGCGCCTATCCCATCGGCGACCTGATGTGGCACCGTGGCACCTTTGCCTCCACCTTTCGCGGCATTTCCAGTCCGGCGTTGGTTGTCTCCATGAAGTACGGTGAGACGGACTTCTTTCGTTACCTGCCGCTGAACCGGAATTTCTTCCGCACCCCGCTGGCGAAGATCGTGGAACTGCAAACGCGGCGTGAATACGAAGGCTGCGGGGAGTTTCCCAGCTTCGTCGGCTGGGAATACGAACGCTACATTCGTGAACTGCGGCAGGCGGAGAACGTCGTCGGCTGCATGGTCTGGTGCCAGACAGGCGGCTGGGTGCCGTTTCGCAGACTGGCTTTTTTGGACAAAGAGGCTGTGTGGAATGACCTTAACACCTACGTTACCATCCGCAGTTTTGCCCAGGGAGTCCTGGTGGAGGAGTCGGTGAAGGAATTTGCCCGGCTGCGAAACCTGGGCGATGCCGATGCTCTGCTGGAACTGCTGCGCCTGGCGGACGAATGCGTGCGCGAACTGCTGTATGTGGAGGAGTTTGCCCAGCAAAAGCTGTTCTTCCGCCGGGTGCGCATTCCCCCCATGCTCACGGTCTACTGGGGCAACATTTTCGTCAGCCACAGCCTGCGCAAGCTGCTGAAATACTTTGTTCGCGATGCGGATGCCGCCCTGCGCAGTGCGCAACGCTGCCTGGACAATCTGGACCGCATGATGCCTCTGGCGGAGCGGGCCGGGGTGCCTGTGGCGGACATTGAGTACATGAGGGACACCTTCAGCCTCCTGGCCCTGGCCCGGGAATATTACTTCGCCGAGGACGCCGGGGATATTGAGGACCGCATCCGCGAGGCCAAAGCGGCTTACAAAACGCGCTATGCCAAACGGGGTGTGCGTGCCCGCTACCGGATCAAGACAGACTTCACACCGCTGCTGCTGAACCCCCGCCACCTGGGGTGGGCGTTGCAGTTTTTCATGCGCCGCCAGCGCGGCTACCGGATGGTGGACCATCTGGTGGTGCTCAGCGCCCTGTCGTTGATCTACCGTTTCATCGCCGCCCGCCGTCCGCACTGGATTCCGGGCTTCGCCTCCAAAAGTGCCATGGGGGTGGATGTGGTGTTTCGTTAGGAGAAAGTGAGAGGCCAAAATATCCGGGAATGCAGATGCTGGTTCATGTCTCTCAATCGCTCATTGTCCGTCATTTGTTCCGGCCGAAGGTTTCTCGCTTGAATCCCCTCTCTGCGAACGTTTAAAGGCTCTCCCCAATCCATGATTTTTGCCGCCTTGCCCGAACCCAGCCCCTTTGGCGATGTCCTTGTTGCGTTCCTGAGCATTCTTTTCGAAGGGGCGCCCTACATCATGATCGGCACCCTGCTTTCGGGGCTGATTGATGCTTTCCTGCCAGCCAAACTGCTGGAGCGGGTGCTGCCGAAGAACAAGGTCCTTTCCACATTGATGGCCGGCTTCCTGGGGCTTGTGTTCCCGGTTTGTGAATGTGCGGTCGTCCCGGTCATCCGGCGTCTGGTGAAAAAGGGACTGCCGCTTTCCTGCGCGCTTTCCTACATGCTCGCCGCGCCGATCATGAACCCCATCGTAGCAGTGAGCACGCTCACGGCCTTCAAAGAGTTCGAAAAAATCACCGGCTGGGCCACCCTGGGCAATGCCAGCATGACCATTGCGCGTCTCTCCCTGGGGTATCTGGTGGCGGTGATCGTGGGCCTGCTGGTGCTCCGCCTGCGCCCGGCCCAGGTGTTGAAGCCGAGCGTGGCTGAAAGCATCGAAACTGCCTCTGCGGCGGCTCATTCCCACGGCCCTTCTGCCGGATTCAATGCGCGTCTGGTGCATGCCTTCCGCACGGCCATGGGCGATTTCCTGGACACCGGCATGTATTTCACCATCGGGGTCATCATCACCTCCGTGTTCAACACCCAGGTGGACCAGAGCCTGCTGGACAGCGTGGCCGGTACAGACCTTCTGGCTATCCCG
>DASWXG010000378.1:0-3957 GCA_036405615.1 Prosthecobacter sp.
CGACTATCACAACGCCTACGGCATCCCTGCGGACAATCCGTTTGCCGACGGTGTCAATGCCCAGCCGCAGGTGTACGCCTACGGCATCCGCAACCCGTGGGGCATGCATTTTGATGACGCCGGCCGCCTCTGGCTGGCTGATGTCGGCCAGGACCTGTGGGAAGAAATCAACTGGATCACCAAAGGTGGCAACTACGGCTGGAGCTATCGCGAAGGCAGCCGCCCCTTTGCCCTCCGCCAGGATCAGCCACCCGCGGAAGCCAAGCTGATCGACCCTGTTTTTGAGTACAACCATGGCGAAGGTCTCAGCATCACCGGCGGGGTCACCTACAAAGGCAAAGCCGCTCCTGACCTGGCCGGCTCTTATGTCTACGGCGATTTCGTGATCGGCAAAATCTGGGCATTGCGCACCGATGATGCCGGCAAGGTGCAGAACAACACCCTCCTTTACACCAGCCCGCAGACCGCGGCTGACAATCCGAAGAAGAAGCCCACCGTTCTGGTGAAACCAACCGCCTTCAATTATGACGCTAAAGGTGAATTGATTGTCCTGGACTGGAATGGTGCCCTTTACCGTCTGGGCAAATAAGCCCGGGTTGGCCTAACCCCCTTTCTCTTTCTGCATGCGCGAACTCATCTCCAATCCCGCCGATCTCACTCCCGCCACCTCCTGGCAGGATACCGTCTGGGCCTACACGCCCGAGGAAGCCCTGGTGGATCACACCACCAAGGCCCGCCTGTGTGTGGCAACTCTGCTGCCTTTCAAGGACAAGAAGCCGGACTGGGACGGCTTCTCCAAAAGCGTCCGCTGGATGCAGCAGTGTGGTGACTACTACGGCGTGGAGATGGTGTTTGTGCTGAATGCCGACACAGGCTACATCTTTGATCTCAGCAACGAGCTGTATGCCGAGGTGCTGAAGCGTTTCCGGGCGGAATTTCCCACCCAGAAGTTCATCGCCGGGATCACGGCACGGGGGGCGGAGAAGGACGAGGTTTTCAAAGCTGAGCGTTACTGGCCGCTGCTCGATATCGCCCAGAGCCATGACAACGGTGAGATGATGATCATGACCTCCAGGCTGCTGAACATCCTGGAGCCTGAAGCACGTCGTGACGCCTATTTCGAGATTGCGGAGCACATCACGCACCCGGCCATCGCGCACGCGCTTGAGCCGTCTTTCGTCTCCTGGGCCACCCCCTATGAGCCGTGGCTGCTGCATGAGCTGGCCAATCACCCGAAGTATGTGGGCGGCAAGGTCAGCACGCTGGATGAACCGCACTTCTTGTACTGGTCGGCCATGTGCAAAGACCTGAACCTGCCTTTCGCACCTCACAGCGGCGACGATTACGGCATCCCTACGGCCATCCGTCTGGGGCTGCCGCTGCTCATCGGCGCGGGCGTCAGTGCCTGTCCGCTCATTGCAGCGGCGCGGGACATGTGGCTGCTGGACAGCGTGGCCGACAAGAAGTTCAAGACAGGAACGGGCCGTTTTGATACCCGGGTTTACAAGCTGTTCGAAGCCTTCCAGTCCTTTGAAGACCTGGTCTTCCGTCTGGACGAGAAGATGAGCGCTGCGCCGTACAAGCATAGCACGGCTCACGTGCTTCATCACTTGGGGCTTATTGATGCCCCGGAGTCCCACCCGGATTGCAAAGACGTACGCGGAGCGGACGAAGCCCTGCGGATGGAGGAGGCCATGCGCCGCCCTCTGCGTGTGGCCAAACGCCTGGGCATTCCCTACTTCGAGAAAAAGTAAATCGCTTATCAGCCCTTCTTTGGACGCCCTGTCCGGCCCCGGCCTGGACGGGGCGTTTTGTTTCGAATGCCAGCGGTGGCACCGGAGTCTAACTCCATGTGCGCCTCTTCGGAGGCGGAAAAAACCATCCCTCGTCATGAAAACCCTATTTCGTCATTGGGCAGGTGCCGCTGCAGTGGGCCTTGCCCTCACTCTTTCCTCTTGTGTCAGCCCCTATGCGGGACCCAACGAGCGCGATGGCGCGGTCATCGGTGCTGTAGGCGGTGGCACATTGGGTGCCATCATCGGCAACCAGAGCGGTCGCCCTCTTGAAGGTGCCGCCATTGGTGGGGCACTCGGCGCTCTGGCCGGGGCCTCCATCGGTGCGAACCGTGATGACTACTATTATGGTGGTCGCCCGGTGTACTACCGCTCCAGCCCCCGTTACTATGGTTATGGCTACGGTTATCGCCGTCCCTACGGCTACTACGGTCGTCCTTATTACCGGCACTATGGCCACCGCCACTGGTAATGCTCGATGGCAGAAAAAGGCACCGCCAGAGTCTGTTTGACAGCCGCTGCCCCCTTCAATGAGGGGGCAGTTGCGCGTTCAGGCTCGTGGCATGGATACCGCCTCCGTGCAGCGCACCGAACCGCGTCCCTACCGACACGGTAGGGAAGTGGGTCTGGCAGGCTTCCCGGACGAGTTTCCTGCGTGTAAGCGTGCCCAGAACCAACAGCGAGACGGCCCCCACTGCCAGCATCGGAACGTACGCTGCCGCGAGTTTTAGATGATCCCGGGACAGGGTGACAAGGCTGGTCTGGCGGCTTTGCTCCAGAGTTTTCAAGTTTTGCAGCAATTCACCCATCGTCTGCGTAAGTCTTGTTTCCAAGGGGACCCCTTTCTGGCTCACGGATTTGAGGCTCTGACGAATGAGCGACACGATCTCTGCGGCAGAATAGCGCCGCCACATCCCAGGGGAGAGGGTGACTGCCATGGTATCACTGGCACGGTCGTAGGAAGCCAGAACAGCGTCCCGGTCTGGGCTCCAGCTTTGGCGCAACTGCCGTGCGTGAGCCCCCAGAGTTTTCCCTTCGGGTAAAAATGTGTCGGCATTTAGCCAGATGTCGGCTCCCAAGTCCTGCCTGCTGATGGCGATTTTCCGTTCGAGTTCTGCTCTGGCTCCTTCGGCCAAAGCTCGGGTGTCATCCCGCACCCCGGCGGGCGGGGCGGGGGGCAAGTTTTGAGCCCGGGAAAAAACCGGCAGAAGGAGGACGGAGCAAAGGGTGAGGGCGACAGTCCTCCAATTCATGGCCCAAATGTCACAGGTAGGCCGCACAATCGCAAGCGGCTTCAGGCAGCTTTGTCATAGTGCCGGATGCGGTGGTAAGTGACGATTTCAAAAGCATACTGGTGTTCCGCGTCTCTGGCCTGAGGCAATCTAAGCACGGGTTCCCAATCCAGGGGATCTATGAATGGGAAAGCAATGCCCTGGCCGAGACGGTCATCCACATGGGTAATGATCAGACGGTCAGCCTGCGGCATGGCGAGCTCATAGGCACCGGCACCGCCGCAGACGACGAGTTCCGGTTGCTGCGCGGTCTGGCAGTATTGCAGAGCTTCTGCCACATCCCGTACGCGCTCTCCCAGAAAGGGCAGGAACTTTTCATTCCGAGTCAGCACCAGGGGGTGGTGATCTGAGAACCAGCCCAGCATCTCTTCATAGGTCTGCCGGCCCAGCAGCAACCATTTGCCATGGGCATAGGCCCGGAAGTGCCTTTTGTCTTCAGGCAGGTTCCAGGGCACGCCTTTTCCGGTGGAGATGAATCCGTCCGCAGACACGGCGGCAATGAGCGTGAGCGCGGGGACCATGGGAAAAAATGCACGCGGCCCAGACGCATTCAAGAGCGAGTCCTGGACTTGCGGATACGGAAGACAGTCGAAATCAGAAAGGAGAAAAGACCCTCAATACAGGGCGGACTCACCCTCATGAAGGATTCTCACCCGGTCCTGCAACTGGCGTGTCAGCGCCGCGCGCCCCAGGCGCTCTGCCGGTTCATGGATCGGTTCACCACCCAGCGGAAAAGTGTCATGATGCATGGGGATCATGTGCTGAGCACCCATCATCTCAAAAGCGTCCAGGGCCTCTTCGGGATTCATGTGCACCGGTCTGCCACTGGGAGCCTGGTACGCGCCGATGGGCATAAGAGCGAGATCAATGGC
>DASWXG010000379.1:0-1915 GCA_036405615.1 Prosthecobacter sp.
TGATGTGTTCAGCCATCTCAATGACCGCAGCCTGCATCTTTGCCTGGTCGGTCAGGCCAACATCTCCGCCAGTGTCGTGCAGGATGCGGTTGAGATTCAGCTTCCTGTCTCCGCCATGTTCAAAGCCTGGGCTATGAGGCACGAGAGCCAGTTCATCATAGGGTGTGAGGTAGCCTGTGGTGTTTTCCTCCAGCGCACGAAGCTGCATATCTGCCAGCGAACCGTTCTCAAGCCGTGCATCAGGACCGGTCAGGCGCAGCGCATCAATTCCGGGCCAGTTGGTCAGAGGATCCGGCGCTACCAAAAGCTCTCTCCACATGTCAGGGCTGAAGGCCAGACGCTTGGAGTTCACCGCAGTCAGACGGCGGTGCATGGAGTTCACACTCGCGGGCATCATGGCGGAGTTCATCGGCTCAAGGTCGGGCCTGAGCAGCGTCCAGACTGACGCAGGGCTGCGCCTCCAGCGTCCTTTGGGATCAATGATCAAACCCGGAATCTTCGGTATGGTGGCAGGCACCACATCATCAAAGTTAGCGGCCTGATGGAACGGGACGTTGTTATCCGTGTCGTGCATCCCGGCATTGGCCAGGCTGAGCTTTCCTTGCAGATCTTCTACGTAGAAGGAATAGCGGGCGACCAGCTTTTCTCCATCTTCTCCGCTTTCCTCACCTTCCTGTCCCCCCTCAGCCCCGCCGCCAGCTTGGTCCGTAGCATTGGGCAAACGCAGCTGCATCCAATAACGGGGCACCCGAGCCTGCCAGGGAGCCGGGATGGGCAGTCTGCGGGCATCTGCCGGCGTCTCGTCTACGGATGGCCCAATGGCCGGGTCTTCGGCCGGTCTTTTTTCAAAGCCGGAGAACGGCATGGTCAGTTTGTCCCCAGCAGGCGGACGGGCAACCCCGGAAGCCAGAGGCTGGTATTTCCACTGTTTGGTCAGTGTGTCGAAATTGGCCGCCACAAGCATTTCGCGGGAGCGTTGCTTGTCATCCTCGGCCGGATTCAGCGGGGCTGAAAAGATAACGCCCAGTTCATCTGAGAGGGCATTCTTGAGCAGCAGGCTGGCGTGATCCAGCCCTGACTGAATGGCCAGGTCCGCCTGGTCCACCGCCTCATAACTCGCCGAGGTCTGGCTCTCGCGCGACACGATCCCGTAGAGACCTACAACCAGGATCGTGACGGCAGCGAGGATCAGAAGGGTGACCACCAGCGTGAACCCTCCCCTTGTTTGACGTTTTCTGCCGTAGAGCTTCCACGCAGGCTCCTGCGTTTGGGCCAGGCTCTTCTCTTGCCGGAGCCCTTGGGGCTCCGGATGGTCACGACGCGAACAATGGGGGGGGTTGTTTAGCATTGGGGGTTATTTCTCGAGTAACAAAGAGGAAGTTCGGAACAGACCTTTCTTGCCCTGCACCGGCACACGGATGAAGCCGCCACCGACGACACCATCCGGGAGGCCTTGCAGCAGCACGCCGCTGGCGGCTGCCTTGCCTGCCAGGACATCTCCGACCGCAGGCAGGGTGAAGGTGCCTGTGACAGCGCCATCAGCCTTGTTGGCCTTGCCGGTCCAGACAGCCGGCGTGCCACCGGAAGCGGTCAGGGCAAAGGTAGTTTCCAGCTTGAAGGCCGTCGGCAGGCTCATCGGGTTCACCGGGCCGTTGCTCACTCCGGCCCCTTCGATTTCCACAGCCAGTGTGGACGCCGTCAGCCCCAAAGCGGTCTCCAGTTCAGCGGACGTCTTCACCGTGTCGAAAGGTGTGACGATAGCCGTAACGGGAAGCGGTGCGGCAAAACCGGCCTCATAGCTCAGTTCCTTGGCATCGGCGGCTTTGAACCACCAGTTGCCCAGTTCCAGCTTCTCCAGAGAACCGGCTGGCTGGCCGACATCTGGCAGCGCCATCACACCACCATAGAAGGATTC
>DASWXG010000380.1:0-4750 GCA_036405615.1 Prosthecobacter sp.
AGAGTCGCCACCAGATTGGGAGGCAAGTCATCCGAAGGCGGCGTCTTTGCATCTTCCGTCACCTCTCCTTCATAGGTACGGCCCGGTGCGGCTGCGACCCGCAATTCCACACGCTGGCCTGCCCGGATGTGGCGCGCCTGCCGTTCGTTCAACGGAATAAACAACTGCAAGGGCTGCAAGGCCGCCACCTCACAAAGAGTGTCGCCTGCCTTCAAGCTGCCCGCAGCCAGCCTCTCCAGATCCGGCGTTAAAACCGTGCCTGCCACCGGGCTGCGCAGAGTCAGTTTGTCCAGCATGCGTTGCGCCTCTTTCAGGGCCACTCCGGCGGATTCCCGAACCGCAGCATACTGCTGCAAAATAGCCGGAGCCCCCGCGCCCAGAGCCAGATCTGTCTGCCTGCTGGCGCGTTCCACCTCAAGCTTCGCCCCGGCCACATCGCTGGAGAGGCTCACATTCTCCAGCACCGCCAGAGGCTGGCCTGCGGACACCTTGTCGCCCGCCTTCACCAAGATTTCTTTGATTCGGCCAGGCACTTCCGCCCTCACCCAGGCCGCTTGCAAAGGTCTCACCACAGCCGGCCGTTCCACACGCACCTGCCAGGGACATTGCAGAAGCAGGCCCGCTGCCAGCAGCACCAAAGCCAGTACAACGACAGGCCGCCGCCAGCCTCCGGGTTTGGAAGCTGCCGCCATAGAAAACTGTTTTTTGAGAAAGCCGCTCACAGGAACAACCAGCATGGACATCACCGCCCCGGCCCCGATGGCATCTCCCAGCCATGCAAGCCCGTACGGCTTCAACAGGTGATGGAAGATCATCGCAATGCCCAGGGTGATTTGCAGCAAATACGCCTGCGCAGCCAGACTGTAGAGAACAAACCAGCCGCGGTTCCTCCGGGGTAGCAGCCTCTCTGTCTGCGCTGAAGGCTGTGTGCCAAACAGCCAGCGTCCAAACATCGAGCTGACACAGAGCTGCGCCTTCGACCGCAGGTTGGGCACCCCCAGCACATCCGTGAGGATGTAGTAGCCGTCGAACTTCATCAGCGGATTCGCATTGAACAGCACCGTCCAAACGCTGGTGATCAGCATCAGATTGAACAGGAGCTGCTGCGTCGGCCCCGGCTGCGACACCGCCCACAGCAGGGCGGCCACGGCGGCGATGACCAGTTCCACATAGATGCCCGCAGCAGCCACCAGGATGCGATGACGGCGTTTGGGGAACAGGTAACTGTCCGTCACATCCGCATACAGGAAAGGGCTGAAGACCATGACCATCAGCCCCATCTCATGGACCTCACCGCCATAGTGCTTGCAGGTCAGGCCGTGGCCAAACTCATGCACCACCTTCACCAGCAAAGTCAGCGCCCACACCAGCGCCAGGTTGGGCAGCGTCAAAAAATCATCCAGAGAGGGTTCGATCCGGGGGAAGTTAAAAGCAAACACCACGGTGCCGGCCAGCAGCACCAGCAGGCTCATGACAAATCCCGCCCAGGACCACAGCGGGCGCAGAGGCCTCTCCAGACGTATCAAAAAAGCATCCGGATCCCACAGTGGAATCTTGAGGAAAAGAGCCTTCATAAACAGGCCCCAGGGAGACAGCGGCCGCTTTCGCAAACGCCGCAGTTCCAGCTGCCTGCGCACGCCCGCACCGGTGGCCTCCAGGAATCCGGCCATGAGAAGCTCATGGGCAAAGGCCAGCACCCGCTCACGCAAAGCCTTCTCTCTCTGCATCAGAGCCGCGTGCGGATGCGCCGCCCAAAAGGCTGCACAGATCTCCGCCACATTGCGTCTGCCGTCAAAGAGGGCGGCCAGAGCATAGTCTTCGGCAGGAAGCCTGAAATACTTGAGGGACAGCGGATCTTTGATGATCGCATGGGAGCGGCCTTCAAACAGCTGGTGGCTGATGGCCAGATCGCTGCGCAGAGCCGACGGCACCAGAAGGTCCTGGCTGCTTTCTGCCGGGCCCAAAGCCCCGGCATCTGCCGAAACGGTGCTCATGTCATACTTAATGTTGGGCAAAATCCGCCTCCACCCGCATACCTGCCTTCAGGCGCAGCCCGGCATTGTCCACACGCAATTTCACACGAACCAGGCCGCTCTCCGCATCCACTCGCGGATCCACAAACACAACCTCTCCTGTCACCTCTTCGCCAGATTTCAGCCCCGGCACCTTGAGTTTCATCCGCGCCTTGGTTTGAAGCACAGCCGCCAGGGATGCCTCGATGTAGAACTGCGCTTCCACCTCCCGGACGTGGACGATCTGCATCAGCACCTCGTGCAGTTGCACCGCCTCTCCGGGTTCCTTGCCTCGACCTACCACCACGCCTTGCAGGGGTGCCCGCAGCGTCTTTTGTTTCACCCGGACCTCAGCGGCATCGCGCTGCAGGCGGGCCAGATCGTGCTCGATGCTCTTCCGCAAAGCCTCTTCACGGGTGCCAATGTTGTCCTTCAACAGCTTCTGCGCAGCCTCATGGTCAAACTTGGCCTTCTCCAAAATCTTTTCAGCGCGGGCCAGTTCCAGTTTCTCCAAAGCATCCGCCAGCCTCACCACAGGTTGGCCGGCCTCCACCGCGTCCCCTTCATCCACCAGAACCTCCTCCACCACGCCTTCCACCGGCGTTCCCAGACGCACTTCATGCAGCGGCAGGACAATCCCCGGCACCGCAGCCGCCTCCAGACGGGCCGCTGGCAGCATAACAGCAAGTGCAAAAAACCAACAGAATCGGCACAATGGGTACATTCACCCGCATCTTAGTCCTGCGTCAGAATAACAGCAACCCTGGCTGACAAATGGCGATATCTTATCTTGTCAAAAGCAGCCGGTTTTCATAGCCTTGGCCCCGGGTGTGCTGGCATTTCCTGCCGCCGCGCCTGCTCAGTCGCTGCCAACTCAACAATCCAATACAAGATCCTATGAGTGAAGTGAACCCCTACGCCCCGCCGCAAGCCGACCTGACTCCCCTTGCCGGTCCGGACTCAAAACCCCTCGCATCCCCCTGGATCCGTCTCGTCGCCCAGATCATCGACGGCATCATCTCAGGGGTGATCATTGCCACACTGATGTTCATCACCGGTTATTACTCGCGGGTCGCTTCTGCTGCCGCCGCTGGTGAAACACTGCTCATGGAAAACCTGCTGTGGGCTCCTTTGCAGCTTGCCATCATGCTCGGCATCAACTGGACCTTCCTCCTGCAGGGGCAGACCATTGGCAAAAAGATCATGAAGATCCGTATCGTCCGGAAGAACGGTGATGCCATTGATCGCACCCGCATCATTACTCACCGTCTTGTTCCGGTCTGGCTCCTGGGAAACATCCCGTTCATCAATCTGCTTCTCATTGTCGATGCCCTTTGCATCTTCCGTGCTGGCCGCAATACCATCCATGATGATATTGCCGACACCAAAGTCGTGGAAGCCTGATTCCAGCGCCCCCTGACTTCATTTCCAAAAAACAAAGCCTGCCCACTTTCATGGGCAGGCTTTTTTATGCTTGGGAACAAACAAGCCGGTTCTACAGGCGGATCTCCATCGCCTCGGCCGCCTTGCGGGCCTTGCTGCGGGCGGCATCCACATCGCCACCACGTGCCAAAGTCACCGCCATGCGCCGCTGCCCGCTCACCGTCGGTTTGCCAAACAACCGGAGCTGGGTGTCAGGCTCGGCCAGAACGCGATCCAGAGAACCAAACTGGACTTCAGAGGACTCCCCTTCCACCAGTACCGCGCAGCTCGCGCTCGGGCCATGCTGATGAATGTTGGGAATCGGCAACCCCAGGATGGCGCGGACATGAAGGGCAAACTCGGACAGATCCTGGGAAATCAGCGTCACCAGGCCGGTATCATGCGGACGCGGAGAAACTTCGCTGAAGATCACCTCGTCACCTTTGACAAACAGTTCGACCCCGAAAAGCCCGCGACCCCCGAGAGCTTCCGTGATGGCTCCGGCCATGTGTTCGGCCGCAGCCAGCGCTGCCTCGCTCATCGGATGCGGCTGCCAGGACTCGCGATAGTCACCCTTGATCTGCGTGTGGCCGACCGGGGCGCAGAAAGAAGTCCCGCCCGCGTGCCTCACCGTCAGCATCGTGATTTCATAATCAAACTCCACAAAACCTTCCACGATCACCTTGCCTTTGCCCGCCCGGCCGCCTTCCTGCGCATACTGCCAGGAGTGGGCAATGTCCGCCTCAGACTTCACCACGCTCTGCCCCTTGCCGGAAGAGGACATGATGGGCTTCACCACACACGGCATGCCGATCTCGGCGATCGCCGCACGAAATTCCTCTTCGGTCTGGGCAAAGATGTAAGGGGAGGTTTTCAGCCCCAGTTCTTCGGCCGCGAGACGGCGGATGCCCTCACGGTTCATCGTCAGCTTGGCAGCGCGTGCCGTGGGCACCACGGTGAAACCTTCATTCTCCAGTTCCACCAGGGTGTCGGTGGCAATGGCCTCGATTTCCGGGACAATGAAATTGGGCTTTTCCACCTCTGCCAGACGGCGGAGAGCCTCCCCGTCCAGCATGGAAATCACATGGCTGCGGTGCGCCACCTGCATGGCTGGCGCATTGGCATAGCGGTCAACGGCGATGACTTCACAGCCGAGGCGCTGCAGTTCAATGACGACTTCCTTGCCCAGCTCACCGGAGCCGAGAAGCATGACTTTGGTTGCGGAGGAGGAAAGTGGGGTGCCGATTCGGGACATGCCCCCACCTTGCGCGGACTCGGCGGCTCGTCAATTCAGGGACACAGCTCCCAGCGAAGGA
>DASWXG010000381.1:0-5968 GCA_036405615.1 Prosthecobacter sp.
GTCGCGAAAGTCCACAATGTTCAGCGCTGCCGGATCCTGGTCCAGATTGTCGCGGTAACGGCGCGGGTCAAAGCCCAGCAGGGAACTGAGCAGCAGGCGGATGGTGGCCTTGTGAGACACGATGATGACGGCCTGCCCTTCATGATGGCGCACAATGTCGAGCAGTGCCGGCAGGGCGCGCGCGGTCACGGCGAGGCCGCTTTCACCGCCTTCGGGTGCAAAGGTGTAGGGGTCTTCATCCCAGGCTGCGGCTTCCTTCGGAAATTGCTGTTCCACTTCGTGCCGGGTCATTTGTTCCCAGTGTCCGTGGGAGATCTCCTTCAGGCCTTCCCGAGGTTGCACTTCCTTTTGGTGGGGGGCTGCCAAGATGCGCGCGGTTTCCATGGTCCGGTCCAGCGGCGAGGCATAGACAGCAGCGATGGGAAAGCCACTCAGGCGTTCAGCAAGGCTGGAGGCCTGGCTGCGGCCTTCATCGGAAAGCGGGACATTGGTGGCACCCGCAAAACGGTCTTCGGCCGTGAGGATGGTGGCTCCGTGGCGGATGAGATAAATGCGCGTGACTGGCATGGAAAAACGTCCGGTTTCTGGGAAGGTTAAAGCAGACTCCGGTCCCATCCGAAGTGCAAATGAAAAGCCCGCCAAAGACCAGGCTTGCCTGTGTCCCCGGCGGGTTGGGAAGCAAGGCTTCTCAGGCAAGAGCCTGCTTCAAAAGCGCCGTGGCCTGGGCGATCGCAGCCCTGGCGGCAGGTGTCCCGGTCACGACATTCAGCATGACGAAGTCATGGATGATGCCGAGGTAGCGGACGGCGGTGACACTGACACCTGCCTCCGCCAGCTTGCGGGCATAGGCCTCGCCTTCGTCCCGAAGAACATCCGCTTCTCCGGTGATGACCAAGGCAGGCGGCAGACCCTGAAGCTGTCCAGCAGAAGCACGCAATGGAGAAGCGGTGATTTCTTCACGCACGGCAAGGTCCGGTGCGTAGTGGTTCCAGAACCACTTCATCGCTTCACGGGTCAGGAAATAGCCCTCTTCAAACTGGTGATAGGAGACGGTGTCGAAATTGGCATCCGTCACCGGATAAAAAAGTGCCTGATAACGCAGATTGGGGCCGTTGCGTTCTTTCGCCAGCAACGTCACCGCGATGGCCATGTTGCCGCCCACGCTGTCCCCGGCGACGGCGAGCCGGTTGCGATCAATGTTCAGTTCGTCGCCGTGATCGGCCACCCATTGCAGGGCGGCATAGGCTTCTTCAATCGCCACAGGGTAGCGGGCTTCCGGAGACGGGGTGTAGTTAACAAAAACAACGGCAGCCTGGACCCCGTTGGCGATTTCGCGAACTAACCGGTCGTGCGTGTCTTTGTCTCCCAGCACCCAGCCGCCGCCGTGATAGTAAAGAATGCCCGGCAGGCGTCCCTGGCTGCCTTTGGGACGGAGAATCCGGACGGAAACCTGCCCGCTGGGGCCCACTGGAAAGGTCAGATCCTGGACATCGGCAGGCAGATTCTCCACCGGGCCGGACTGGGCACCGGTCAGTACACCGCGGGCATCAGCCACAGACAGCTCATAGATCGCAGGTCCCCCCTGTGCGGCGAGGGTGTCCAGAAATGATTGGGCGGCGGGATCGAGGACCGGGGCAGTGGAAGAGTTGATGGTGTTCATGGCGTCGGGAGCGTTGCTGCTGTTGTTGCGCTTTTGGTTCGGTAGGCTTTCGGAAGTGGTTCCTGATGCGGATGTTCCGTTGATGGCTGGAATGTGAAAAGGTCCCTGTGGTGACGAAAATGCCGTCTCGCTGGTCTCAGCATGTTTGAAATTTTTCCTGGCCTGGCCCATGCGGATGGAGGCAGCATGCACGGAAGTCAGTCTCAGCCTGACGGGCTGCTATTGGCATCTCCCTGACATCCGCCTCACCTTCAAACGCCGAAGCAAACCGAACTTAACATCAACTTCTCAAGATCATGTCCAAGATTCTCGTCCTCTACTATTCCACCTACGGTCACATTGAAACCATGGCCCAGGCTGTCGCAGAAGGTGCCCGCTCTGTCGAAGGAGCGGAAGTGACGCTCAAGCGGGTTCCAGAAACGATGCCGCCTGATGTGGCTGCCAAGGCCGGAGCCAAGCTGGACCAGAGCGCGCCCATCGCCACGCCTGCCGAGCTCGCAGATTATGATGCCATCATTTTCGGCACGCCGACCCGTTTTGGCAACATGGCCGCGCAGATGCGCAACTTTCTGGACCAGACCGGCGGTCTCTGGGTGAAGGGGGCTCTTGTGGGAAAAGTGGGCAGCGTGTTTGCCAGCACTGGTACCGGCGGTGGCAACGAGTCCACCATCCTCACCTTCATTCCCACCTTGCTGCACCATGGCATGGTCTATGTGGGCCTTCCTTATGCCGCGCCGGAACTTACCGACATCAGTGAAGTGCGCGGCGGCAGCCCCTACGGAGCCGCCACCATTGCCGGGCCTGATGGCTCCCGCCAGCCGAGCGCCAAGGAACTTTCGCTGGCCCGTTTCCAGGGCAAGCATGTGGCGCAGATTGCCAGCAAGTTGCACTCTTGAAACTGCGGTAACCGCAGCTTTGCCTGCCAAAACCCCGCTCCTAAACCGAGTGGGGTTTTTTGCGATCGTTGCTAATGCAAAAAAGTTGTGAAAACGTCTTGATGTTAATGCAAGTACATTGCCTTATTGGGTGCCCATGAATTTCGACAGCCCCTCCCGTTCACTTTTCTTCGCCGGTCTGGCGGCCCTGGCACCCTCGGCGGTCTTCAGCCAGACGTCCGCCCAGTTTGAGGCCCAGCAAAACCAGCGGTATGAGTATTCCACCTTCAGCGCCATGTCGGCTCCAGTAGTGTTGCCGATGGATGGCAAGGCCGACTGGCTGACCGGCATGGATGTCAGCCTTGCCGGGAAGATCTTCCCGCACATCCATGTGGACACGGCTTTTGGCACTTCGTCCATTCCTCAGGAAGAACTGCGGACGGGCCACCATGACCCGTCGGAAAGAGATGCTGTGACCATCCAGAACGTGGAGTTCTCCCTCTCTGGCCGTCTGGACGACCATAACGAATTTTTCATCACCTATGCAGGCGCGGTCGAAGGCGGACGCATTGATCCCATTTTTGAGGAAGTTTTCTGGAAACTGAAGGACCTGCCCGGCGGGTTTGAGGTGCGCGGCGGCCGCGTTTACAACCGCTTCGGCATTCAGAACACGTACCACCCTCACGGTTTTGACTGGATTGACCAGTATCTGGTGAATACCCGGATGCTGGGGGATGACTCCCTGACGACGGTGGGTGCTGAAATCACCTGGCTGGCCCCGGTGCCCTGGACATCCCAGTTTGATGTCGCCCTTGGTGTGGCACCCGGCCATGAAGAAGGGCATGACCATGGCCACGAACACGAAGAAGAATCCCGCTATGTGGCGGAAGAATCCCACTTTGCCGAGGACGAATTCCTGCTGGTGGCCAACTGGACAAACGTGTACAACTACAACGACTTTAACCAGTTCCGTGGCGGCATTTCGGGGGCCTGGGGTGACAATGAATCCGGCTATCGTACCAGCGTTTACGGAGCACATCTGGAATACCAATGGCGTGAAAACGGCTTTGATCCTGGCGGCCGGTATTTCCGCGTCCGCTCAGAGGCCATGTTCAACCGCTACAAGGTGGAGGATGAACTGGTGGAAGGCCGCAATCCCGAGACCCAGCAGGATTTTGGTGCTTACCTGAGCCTCCTTTACGGCCTGCCGAACAACCTGGAACTGGGGCTGCGCGGTGAATATGTGGCTGGCAATGCGGACACCCACCAGGATTCCCGTTTCCGTGTCAGCCCGGGCATCACCTGGTACGCGAACAATGCACGTACGCTGCGTTTCCGTCTGCAATACAACTGTGACAACTCCAACGAGCGCGGCACCGACCACGCAGTGTGGGCCCAGGTCAGTTTTGCCTGGGGCGGGCCTGAAGTTCGCTGATCTTTGTGGCAACAATTTTGCATTAGCAGTCGTTTGCTCGTAGGATGCTCCCGGCTGCTGCTGCACCTTCATTTAACTTTTTGACGTCATGAAACTCTTCGCCTCCATCCTCTGCTTTCTTTCCCTGGGTCTGGGTGCCCACGCTGGAGTCAAAGTGGCCACACTTCACCCCATTCTGGCAGATGTGACCCGTCAGGTGGGAGGTGCGAATGTGGAGGTGGTGGAGGTCATGAAGCCCGGCGGAGACGTTCATCATTTCGAACCTTCCGCCAGGGACATTGCTGCCATGCGGGGCGCACCCATCATCCTCGCCTGCGGCAAGCATCTGGAAACGTATCTGGACAAGCTGCGTGACAGCGTCGGCAGTGGGGTGAAAATTGTGGAGGTGGGCAAGCCGATCCCTTCCTTGCTGCTGGATCCGAAGCAGGAAATCTTTGTCTGCTGCCCGGCCCATGCCAAGAGCGGCATTGATCCGCATTGGTGGCACAGTGCGGAAAACATGAAGCGTGCTGCCCGGGTGATTGCCGACGAGCTGAGCGCTGCGGATCCCGCCAATGCGGCCTCTTATGAAGCCGGTGCCAAAGCTGCCGGGGAAAAGTTTCTGAAGCTCAAAAGCTGGGCACAGAAGGAAATCTCCCGCATTCCCCGCAGTGATCGCAAGCTGGTGACAGCCCACGCCGCTTTCGGTTACTTCTGCAAAGAGTACGGGTTCAAAACCATCCCCATGCTGGGCATTGGGCGCAGTGATGACATCTCCGCCCAGTATGTGGCACAGACCATCCAGGCGATCCGTGATCACAAGATCAAGGCGGTGTTTCCCGAGGATCAGGCCAATCCCAAGGTGCTGACGGAGATCGTCCGCAGCACGGGTGTGAAGACCGGCCAGCCGCTGGTGGCGGACGGCACCTCCAAGGATGCCCACACCTTTGAAACGATGCTCGCCCACAACGTGCGGGCGATTGTGGCCGCTTTGGCGGAGTAAGCTGATCTGGAGGCAAGGCAAGCATTCCTGAACCGGCAGGGATGCCCCTCGCCCGGGTTTACCGGCTCAGGGTCATCACGCACTCCAGGTGCTTGGTCTGCGGGAAGAGGTCAAAAGGCTGCACCTTTTCCAGCTGGAAACCGGCCTGGGCGAAGAGCACCAGATCCCGCATCTGCGTGGCCGGGTTGCAGGAAATGTAGACCACCCGGCTCGGATCAAAGGCGAAGAGCTGCTGCAAGAACTCCTCGCTGCATCCGGCCCGGGGCGGGTCGATGATGACCACCGTTTCACGGCCTGCGTGCGGTACTTCTTTGAAGATCTCGCGGGCGTCAGCCGCCAGGAAACGGCAGTTCTTCAGGCCGTTGATCTCGGCATTGTGGGCGGCCTTGCGCACTGCGCTTTCGGAGAGCTCCACGCCGATGACTTCGTCAAAATGACGCGCTGCGCTGATGCCAAACAGGCCGCTGCCGCAGTAGGCATCCACCAGGTACTTGGCCCCTGAGGCACGGGCCTCATCCACAGCAAAGCCGACGAAATCCGGAAGGATGAAAGGGTTGTTCTGGAAGAAGTCGCCTGCCTGGAATTCAAATTTCACATCGCCCACCTTCTCGATGGCGATCTGGTCGGCCTTGGTCAGCACGCCATTTTCAGCGGCCCGCATCAGCAACGTGGCACCGTTTTTGAAAGCATCCTGGTTGGCTCGGGCCTGGGCGCGGACGGCAGCCAGTTCCTCGTTCAACTGGGGCATGGCGATGGGGCAGTGCTCCACATCGACCATGGAATGGCGGGTGCCGACCCGGAGGAAGCCAATGGCCCCGATCTCGCCATCCTTGGGTCTGTGAAAGTGAGGGGTGATCTTTGAGCGGTAACCATACCGCTGCGGCGAGGCGATGACCGGAAGCACCGGGTGCTCGATCTTCGCCATGTGTTTCAGCAGTTCCTCCACCTGCCGCCGTTTCCACTCGATCTGTTTGGCGTAGTCCAGGTGCTGGTACTGGCAGCCGCCGCAGGTGCCG
>DASWXG010000382.1:0-1546 GCA_036405615.1 Prosthecobacter sp.
ATCTTGCCCATCGGGGTTTGTTGAAGCGGGTGGTGGGCGGGCACTGGAATCTGGCACCCAAGCTCGGCACGCTGGCGCTCGCGAATGAGGTGGAGGCCTACAACCTGCCGCAGGGCGTGCTGAGCGTCCTGACGCGCGAGATTGCGGCCAAGCGCCCTGGCTTGATCACCAAGATCGGACTCAACACATTCATCGATCCCATCCACAGCGGCGGCATGATGAACGCACGCACCACGGAGCCGCTGGTGGAACGCATGGAGCTGGATGGGCAGACCTGGCTGCGCTACAAATCCATGCCGATCCACGTGGCCCTCATCCGCGCCACGTATGCCGACGCACGTGGCAACCTCAGCATGGACTGCGAGGGACTGATCAGCGAGGTCCTGCCCATGGCGCAGGCGGCGAAGAACCACGGCGGCATTGTGATCGCCCAGGTGGAGAGCGTGGTGGAGCAATTGCCGGATCCCAAGGCGGTGCGTATCCCAGGCATCCTGGTCGATTACATCGTTACCAGCGGCGGCGTGATGCATGACCAGACCTTTGGCGAGGTCTTCAATGAAGAATTTGTGGTGACCAACGTGGACGGCTTCACCCTGCCGCCCATGGCGGAGGGTGAGCGCAAGCGCATTGGTGCGCGTGCTCTGAAGG
This sequence comes from Prosthecobacter sp., assembly GCA_036405615.1. Taxonomy (GTDB): domain Bacteria; phylum Verrucomicrobiota; class Verrucomicrobiia; order Verrucomicrobiales; family Verrucomicrobiaceae; genus Prosthecobacter. Next base: position 649 of record DASWXG010000382.1, read on the forward strand.
AGATTCGGCAGGGCGACATCGTGAACCTCGGCATCGGCCTGCCGGAGGCGGTGGCCATGGTCGCTGCCGAAACAGGCCGCCTGAATGAATTCACCCTCACCGTGGAAAGCGGCCCCACCGGCGGCGTGCCTGCGTCTGGCCTCAGCTTTGGCTGCAGCCACTTTCCGGAGGCGGTGATCGACCAGCCGGCGCAGTTTGATTTTTACGACGGTGGCGGCCTTGACATCGGCGTGCTCGGCGCGGTGGAGATCGACGCGGAGGGGAGCGTCAATGTGGCCAGCTTTGCCGGACGTTTCGCAGGTGTCGGCGGGTTTGTGAACATCGCCCAAAGCGCGCGGCGGTTGATCTTTTGCTGCACATTGCAAGCCAAGGGAAACCCCAAGTTCGTGAACAAGATCCAGCATGTGTGCTTTCACGGCCCCACCGGTTTCAAGAACGGCCAGCAGGTGCTGTATGTGACCGAGCGCGCCGTGTTCGAGCTGACTGCCGGCGGGTTGCGCCTCCGCGAAATTGCCGCCGGTCTCGACCTGCAAAAAGACGTCCTCGATCACATGCAGTTCACGCCTCTCCTGGCAGACAACCTTTCAATCATCCCATGAAGCCCGTTTACATCATCGACGCCAGGCGCACCCCCATCGGCCGGTTCGGCGGCGGTTTGAAATCTCTGACCGCCGCAGACCTGGCGCATGGTCTTGGAGAAGCCATGGTGCCTCAGGAATTGCGTCCAGATATTGAGCAGGTCATCCTCGGCCAGGTGGTGCAGGCGGCCAGCGGCATGAACGTGGCGCGTCAGCTTGGATTGAAGCTGGGGCTTCCCCAGGAGACTCCTGCCTTCACCGTGAACATGGCCTGCGGTTCCTCGCTCAAAGCCGTGGCGCTGGCTGCCGATGCCATCCGC
>DASWXG010000383.1:0-6704 GCA_036405615.1 Prosthecobacter sp.
ATTTCTGGCAGGCCTGGTGTAATTCCGCAGTGGACACGCCAGCCTCTGCCGGGCATCGTACTTTCTGTTTTTTGCAATTTTTACCCCCATACTGTATGTCCCTGGATCCTGAAATGACGATGCTGGAGTGTGAAGAGGCGATGACCAAGGCGGTCGAGTATGCCATTCACGAATTTGCTGCGGTTCGCACTGGCAAAGCCTCCCCGGGGCTGGTGGAAGGCCTGGATGTCCATGTGCACAGCTACGGTTCCAACATGAAGCTGAAGCAGCTGGCGATGATCACCACGCCGGATGCCCGTCTCATCCGCATCGAGCCGTTTGACTCCTCGACATTGCATGACATTGACCGCGCCATCCGGGAATCCCGCCTGGGGCTGAACGGCAGCATCGAAGGAAAGGTGATCCGTCTGCCGATTCCCGCTCTTTCCCAGGAACGCCGCGAGCAGATGGTGAAGCTGGTGAAGCAGATGGGTGAAGAGGCCAAAGTCCGCGTGCGCTCCGCACGTCGCGACGCCATCGAAGAGCTGAAAAAGGAGGAGAAGGAAAGCATCATCACGGAAGACGACCTCCACCGCCTGGAAAAAGAAGTGCAGGCGCTGACCGACAAGAAGATTGCCGAACTGGACCAGCACATGGCGTCCAAGGAGAAGGAAGTGCTGACGGTGTAGGTGTGGCTGCCCGGCCGGTTGGGCGCCAAATGCGGCCCCGCCTTTTGCCGGAAGCCTCTGAAATCCTGCGCATCTCCCTTCCGTTTCTGCTCCTCCTATGTTTCTCCCGTCCGAATTTCTCGATCTCGGCCACACCCAGCACAGCATTCTGTTCACCCCGACGGATCCTGTTTGGGCGGCGCTGGGCAAGATCGAGTCCTATCTGGACTTCCGGCTGCAACGTGAACTGCGCTGCCCGGTTCCCCAGGGGGCTTACATTGGCGAGGACGTTTTCATTGATGAGGGTACCACCATCGAGCCCGGAGCGGTGATCAAAGGACCGGCCTGGATTGGCAAAAACTGCATGATCCGCGCGGGCTGTTACATCCGGGAGAACGTCATCGTGGGCAATGCCTGCGTGCTGGGGAACTCCTGCGAATTCAAAAACTGTGTGGTCTTCGACCACTGCGAAGTGCCTCACTACAACTATGTGGGAGATTCCATTTTGGGTTACAAAGCCCACCTGGGGGCAGGCGTGGTGCTGTCGAACGTGCGGCTGGATCGCAGCGAGGTGACCATTGCGGGCGATGGCAAACCGATCCCAACCGGGCTGCGGAAGTTTGGGGCCATCATTGGCGACCACGCGGAAATCGGCTGCAACAGTGTCATCAATCCCGGCTCGCTGATTGGCCGGCGCAGCATCGTGTATCCGCTCAGCAGCTTCGGCGGCATCCTCCCGGGGGATAGCATTCTTAAAACGCGCCAGCAGCAGGTAGTGGTGAAAAGGACCGTCTAAAAAGCGGCTTTCCTTCAGGATACCGCAGGGGAAACCGGTGGGCTTTGGAACCCGGTGCGAGATTTGATGTCCAAGTCCGTATCAGGTGGACCTTCTTTCTTGCTCATTTTCGCAGTCCCTCTAATCTGCCGCCCCTGACCATGCCCAAAGCCCTCCGCATTCTTCTCTGGCTCGCCATTTCCGCCCTTGGGGCCGGTTCAGTGGCGTTTTCTGCGTTTCATAAAGGCGAGACCATCAATGCGCTTTGGCTGGTGGTCGCCGGGGTCTGTTCGTTTGCGGTCGCTTACAGGTTTTACAGCAAATGGCTGATCACGAAGGTGCTGGTGCTGGACAAAGAACGGGCCACGCCTGCCCATACCAAACAGGACGGCAAGGACTTTGTGCCGACCAACAAATGGGTGGTCTTTGGTCACCACTTCGCCGCCATCGCCGGTCCGGGGCCGCTGGTGGGTCCGGTGCTCGCGGCACAGTTTGGTTATCTGCCCGGGATGCTTTGGATTCTCGTGGGAGCAACACTGGGCGGCGGGGTGCATGACGCGATTGTGATGTTCGCTTCCATCCGCCGTGGCGGCAAATCCATCGGCCAGATGCTGAAGGACGAGGTGAATTCCGTGGTCGGTTTTGTGACCATGATTTCGGTGCTGCTCATCATGACCATCCTGCTCGCGGTGCTGAGCCTGGTGGTGGTGAAGGCCCTGGCACACAGTCCGTGGGGCCTGTTCACCATCGCGATGACCATCCCGTTGGCCTTCATCATGGGCTTTGGCCACACTATCTTGAAGTTCAGTGTGCGCAGCGTGACCATCTTTGGCATCATCGGCCTCCTTGCCAGTGTCTGGGGCGGTAACTACTTGGCTGACCTGGGCTGGGAAGCAGCCTTCCGTTGGAAGGACACCCACGTGGCCTGGGCCATCATGATCTATGGCTTTACCGCCTCTGTCCTGCCGGTCTGGATGTTGCTGGCTCCGCGTGACTACCTGAGCACCTTCATGAAAATCGGCACGGTGGCCGTGCTGGCGGTGGTGGTGCTCTGGGTGGCTCCTGAGCTGCAGATGCCGAAGCTGACCCGCTACATTGACGGCACCGGCCCGGTGGTGCTGGGCACAGTGTTTCCTTTCCTCTTCATCACCATTGCCTGCGGTGCTATCTCCGGTTTCCATGCGTTGATTTCCAGCGGCACCACCTCCAAGATTTTGGATCGGGAAGATTCCATCCGCAGCGTGGCCTATGGAGCCATGGTGACGGAAATGCTGGTGGCCCTGATGGCCCTGGTGGCCGCTTCCACCATCACCCCTGGCGAGTATTTCGCCATTAACTCCGGTGCGGCCAAGATTGTGCAGACGGACCCCAGCCAGGCGGCAGCGGTGACTGCCACCATTACCGCGGCTGGTTTCCCCATCAGTGCTGAGCACATGGCCCAGCTGGCCACGAATATCAAAGAAGACACCATGTTTGGCCGTACCGGTGGCGCGCCGACCTTTGCGGTGGGCATGGCCGAGCTGTTCTCCCGCGCTTTTGGTCCGGGCTGGATGAGCTTCTGGTATCACTTCGCCATCATGTTTGAGGCGTTGTTCATCCTGACCACAATTGATGCGGGCACACGTGTGGGCCGCTTCATTTTGCAGGACTTCATGGGCAATGTCTGGAAGCCCCTGGGAGATACAAAGAGCATGCCGGCCAATGTGTTCGCCAGCGCGTTGCTGGTGGCCATGTGGGGCTACTTCCTGTATCAGGGCGTGGTGGATCCGATGGGCGGTATCAATTCCCTGTGGCCGCTGTTTGGAATCGCCAACCAGCTCCTGGCGGTGATTGCCTTCTGTCTCGGTACCACGCTCTTGATCAAGATGGGCAAAGCCCGCTATCTGCTGGTGACCCTGCTGCCGCTGGCCCTGCTGATGAGCGCCACCTTTACCGCAGGTTTTATCAAGCTGTTTGATGCGGATCCTAAGATGGGCTTCCTGGCCCAGGCCAAGTTTTTTGGTGCCAAACTGGCTGCCGGTGGTGGCACTGCGGAGGATGTGACCCTGTGGACGCAGAAGCGTTTTGACGGCATTGTGAACTCCTGGGTCACCGGTTTCTTCCTGGTGGCCGTGGGCATCATCTTTGTCGGCTGCCTGATCGAGTGGATCAAACTCCTCAGCGGTGCCAAGAAACCGGTGCTGCACGAGGATCCCTACATTCCTGTGGAGGGAGAGCCGGCTTAAGCCGCAGACGTCTTGGACCCTGCGCTTGCGGACGGGCAGAGTTGAGTTTTCACTTCGCAACAACCTGTCCTGCCATGCGTTGCCCAGCCTGCCGTCATCCCGCCCTGGAACATGACCAGGTTTGCAGCCGGTGCGGTTTTTCGTTGGAAGCGCTGGCCCAGAAAATGGGTGTTGCGCCGACGTTGACCGTGCCTCTGGCCGATCAGGCCCGGGTGATGACGTCGCATGACCGGCGTCAGGCGCTGGATGCGGCCCAGACTTTGCATCGCCGGTTTCCGCAGCTCAGTTTTGCCGCCGTGCTGGCTGAGCTGTCGCCGGAGGTCCCTCTGCCATTGCATGCCTTCTGGCTGTTCAACCGGGGCAGCCTGTTCAGCGCGGTGGAACGGGGCGGGGACAACCACGGTGTCCTGCTGCTGGTGGATCCTGAAACCCGTCAGGCGGTCAGCATGATCGGTTATGGACTAGAGCCTTTCGTGAACCCGCAGGTGCTTGAGGTGTGTCTGGCAGCGGCTTCCGCCTCGCTGATGAAAGGATTGTGGGGGGCAGCGATCGGGGCCTTTGTCCGGGAACTGGAGCGCCAGTTGCTGACCGTGGCGGAGGGATTGCCCCGTGCTTTTGGCTATGACGAGGAACTGCCCTGGACGGATGCTTCGGCCCCTGTTCCCCATGGAAATCTGGCGAAGGATGCCGTCGCCCGCGACCCAGGGGATCTGTATTGAGAAGCGCAAAAAAGCCCGGCCCCTTTTGACAGGACCGGGCTGGGAGATTCAGGCGGAGCAGCGTTTAGAATTGCACGCGGACTCCAAGCATGACGCGGTGATTGTCGTTAGCCAGCGTGTCATCCTGGGTGAAAAGGAAGGCCTGGTATCCAAGGCTGAGGCTGGTTTTGGCGTTGAGCGCGTAGCAGAGGTTCAAACCGAACATGTGCTGGTCGAATTCGCTTCCCCGCGTGGCGCGCCGGAAAGTTTCCACCTCGGTTTCATACCGCAGGTAAGAGTATCCGAAGCTGGCACTCAGCTTGGACGTGATCTGCTGGGACAGGTGAAGGTCCAAACCGTAGCTGGTGAACTTGGCGGACTCGAGGCTTGCCGACTGGTCGCTATGTTCGATGAAGCCGCTGGCGGTGATGCGTGCGCCTTTCCAGGCCTCGGCTGTGACGCCGTAATTGACGTAGTGAGCGGCGTTGAAATTGGCCCCAAAATCGAGGTTGGACTCATACCCGGCGGCCAGCTCATGGCTGAAGCGGTCGCTCAGACGCTGGCTGATGCTGATGGAGTAGTAGGGTTCGCTTTGATCCGAGTTATCGAGGGGACCGAAAAAGAACGGGAAGAAGATCGGATAGAGCGCGGTGTTGTCATATTCCTGGCGCTGGTAACCGCCAGCGACCCGGAGGCGGCTGTTCTCGTTCAGCTTCCAGGTGGCAAAGGCACCGATGTTCCAGAGCGTGCCGTCGTTGATCATTTCGTCATTGCCCTGATCCACCCAGTTCAGAGCGCCTTCCAAACCTACACTGATTGCTGGCGTAACATCATAGCTGAGGATGCTGGAGAGGGTGTCGAGATCCGTGATGGGAAGGAAAACGCCCTGGTAGTTGCCATCCACGTCATGGGTGGTGCTGTGAGTGTAGTTGAGCGTCCAGGAAAGGGCTGGGACGATTTGCCATGTGACGGCCACACCGAGGTCGTTTTGCAGCACGCCGAAATAGGGCCGTGCGCTGACGCGGTCATAAACAGTCAGGGAAAACGGACCCAACTGGGCGTCGTAGGCCAGGGATGTCCCGGGCAGCAGTGCCAGGCCGAATTCGTCACTGAAGTAGCCCCAGTCAATGTGGTCATTGCCAGAGATCCAGTTGAAGCCCAGGCCGCCGCTGAACGTGAAGCGCTGGTTTTCCGCCAGCTTGTAGCTTCCGTCGAACAGCAGCGTGGTCGAGAGAATGAGTCCGCCCGCTCCATTGCGGACCAGGGAATTGTACTCAAATCCCTGCTCCAGGGCAAATCCTGCTGTCAGGCCAGAAGCGTCGGCCAGAGTCGTGGCGGGTGCAGCAACCCCATCATACCAGGGGGTAAGATACGAGCGGCCAAGCTGATACTGGCTTGGGAAACCGGTCAGGTCGGCGACGAGGCGGCGCGGGCTGGCAGCGCTGGAACTGAAAACTTCCGGGCGGGAGAGTGCCCGGCCGGTTTCAAGTTTCTCCCGGGCATCGCCCAACACGTCGCGGTTCTCTTCGGCCCGCTTGGGATCACGGGCGCGCAACTCCTGCAAAAAGGCGGCATTCTGGGATGGTGAAACACCCAGCTGGGCTTCAGATCGTGAAGGCAGGCCGAAAGCCGTGACGGCCAGGATCCCGAGAAAAAAGAGGGATGGTTGTTTGAGGGAGGTTTGACTACACATGATCGGGGTAATGCGCGGCGGAGATAATCCCAAGTGACAGGCTTGTCACCGCTCTTTGCCGATTGGAGCGCAGTTTCAAAGCTTTCCGCCTTCGGGAGGCTGGGGCAGGGGATTGACCGGACGGGCAATCCTGGCTAATGGCATGCCATGTCATTTCCTCTTCGTTCTCCGCGCGACACTGTCGGCGGCATTATGGTGTTCGGCCGCATTCTCGACAAAATCCGCCTCAATGCCAAAGAGGGCGGACTTCCGCCCGGCTATCATCTGGATGTGATTCCAGGCAGCCGCACTTTCGATGACCGTGTCTGCTGCCTGCTGAATGTCAGTTTCGCAGCTCTCAGCGAACGGACCCTTCAGGGCGGGACGGATGAGGAAGTCCTGGAATGGTGCTTTCAAAACGGGCGCAAACCGGACGCTGAACACATCGAACTTTTCAACGGGTTCATGACCAAGCGCGGATGGCGGGATGCCGCCTCCGGAGGGCTGGAAAAGCAAAAGGCCGAAGCTGGTCTCGGGCACCGGGATGACATCGTGACCTTTTTTGAACTGATGGATACAGAAGAGGGGCGGACACCCTGAAGGAGCACCGCTTTTTTCCTGCCCACAGCTAAAGATTAATTCTCTCGTCCCGGGAGCAATTTCGCGCATCATCGGCGCGCCCTCATG
>DASWXG010000384.1:0-9068 GCA_036405615.1 Prosthecobacter sp.
GTTCATGATCTCGATCAGAACGCCTGCTTCGCGAAGCCCCGCCAGACGGCAGAGGTCCACAGCAGCCTCCGTGTGGCCGGCACGGCGGAGCACCCCGCCCGGCTTGGCCACCAGGGGATTGATGTGTCCGGGCTGGACGAAATCGGCAATGGTACTCTGGGGTTCGGCCAGCAGGCGGATCGTCCGGGCACGGTCGGCGGAACTGATCCCGGTGGTAATGCCCTCGGCGGCATCCACCGTCACGGTGAAGTCAGTGCGAAAAGCTTCCCGGTTCTCCGGCACCATGCTTTCCAGGTTCAACTGCTGGGCGATGGGCAGGGACACAGGCACACAAAGCATGCCGCCCCCTTCCCTGACCATGAAGGTGACCATCTCCGGGGTGATGCATTCGGCGGCACAAATGAGGTCCCCCTCATTTTCGCGATCCTCGTCGTCGGTGACAATGACCATGCGTCCGGCGCGGATGTCCGCGATGACGGATTCTACAGGGTCGCAGACGTGGGTCTTCTTGCTGGGCATAGGAGGTTGAAAAGAACCGCGCCGATCACAGACCGGCGGCTGGGGAGATACGAACCTAGCGGTTCCTTGGTCCAATTCCAGCGCCGATTTGATCTTTTCAGCCTGTTACAGTCACCCGCACATGCCTGGAAAATACGTGGGCAATGCCCAGCCAGAGCACCGGCACCATGAGAACAAAGTAGCGCGGCAGGCTGGGCGCCAGGGTGCTGCCCCCCAGATAAAAGGCGCTCATGCCCATCAGCAGCCAGATTTCCACCGGCACTGACCGCCAATACCACAGCCCCAGCAGACCAGCGGCACAGGCAAGGAGAATGAGGGGGCCATTTGTCCCAATGAGGACCACCGTCCGCAGCTCTTCCACCTGGTGGGAACGGGGAAAACCGAAGGCCAGGCGGGTGAGGTTGCACAGCCAGTTGTAGGCCACACGTCCCGGGTTTGCCTTGAAGTTGGCCACCGCCGCAGCCTTCAGCATGGCCTCTCTTTCCAGAATGGGCCGCTTCAGCACTTCGGCATAAAACTCACCGTGCAGGCTGGCCACCTCCTCCACCTGACGCACATCCGCCTTGCCAAACCAATGACCGTTTTCCCCTTCGTGGTGGCTGCTCATCCAGTACAGCAGTTCACCGCTGTTGGTGGACCAGCACAGCCACTGCCCGGTCTTTGCATGGGTATAAGCGAGGTACGGCGTGCATAGCAGGAACGCCCCGGCCAGGATCGCCAAGGTGCGCAGCAGGGCCGGCCGCCAGTCCTTCACCACCAGCAGGACCACGCAGAGTGCGGCAGTGGCCATGAGCACGTGGCCAAAGAAGACACGTGTGAGGATGAGCCAGCCAAAAAACAGCACCGCCGCCAGTGTCCAGCCCCAGCTTCGTTCCCTCAAGGCATGGGTGAAGGCCCAGACAAAACCCGTCAGGCTGAAAACGGACATGGGTTCGGTCATCAGAGAAAAACCCATCCACAGGAAAGTGGGGTGAAACGCCGTCAGCAGCCCTCCCGCCAGCGCCCAGCCCGGCCCGGCATACCGGCGCACGGTGAGCCAGACGAAACCGGCAGCTCCGGCCATGAAAAAGGCATTTAGGACCCGGGCCACCCGCCAGCCTTCCGGGCTGTTGACAAAGGGCATCAGCACCAGGGGATAGGCAGGGCCGTTGACAAAATCCGGCTCGGCATCCGGCACATAAAAGCCGTGGTTCAGATTGTTGGCGTAGTCCAGATACCGCTTTTCATCCCAGATCAGGTGGTCTGAATGGCGCACCCAAGAGAGCGCGGCATAGGTCACAAGGGTCAGAAGTACGAGCAGCAATCCCGTTTTGCGGGACGCCAGGGAGTCAGCAGAAAACAGCGGCATCAGTACTACTGAAGGGGTGCTTTGGAGAAAGCGCCAGCAAAGTTTTACCTATCACCCGTCAGATTTCCGAACGCACCTTGGCTACACCAGCCACCATGCTGGCCAGTTTTGCCCGGGCAGCCCAGCGGGCCGTCTGACTCAGGCCGCAGTCCGGAGCAAACACCAAGCGGTCCGCAGGCGCATAACGCAAGCAGGCGCGGACGGCATCGGCGATGTTTTCTGGCGTTTCGACGTAGTAGCTTTTCACGTCAATAACGCCCACGGCCACATCGGTACGTTTGGCGATTTCACCGATGATCTCCAGTTCGGCATACTCGCGGTTGGCCATCTCCACATGCACCTCGTCGCAGTGAAGATCCAGGAAGGCCGGGAACAGCGGGGCATACTTGCGCCAGCCCACCGGATGCCCCTTAAAGTTGCCAAAGCACAGATGCGTACACAGGCGGGTACGCCCGCGCCCGGGCTCCACGGTGCGGTTGAAAATATCCACAAAACGGCGGGTGTCCTCGCGGAAACCATAGCAGCTCATACTCGGTTCATCCACGCAGATCTCCTCAGCACCGGCTTCCACAAGGTCGGCTATTTCTTGCCGGACCAGCGGCAGAAGAGCCTCGGTCACAGCGTACCGGTCAGCATACTGTTTGTTAGGGGCTAGGCGTCCGCTGAGGGTGTAGGGGCCGGGCACGCTGACCTTGAGACGCTTGCCGCTGCCGCCAGCCAGCCTTTGGAGACGGCGGAATTCCTCCACGACCCCCAGACCGCGCGGAGCACGAAGTTCACCCACGATCTCGTGTTTGCCACGCTGGTCATGAGCGGGCGGGCCAAAACGGCGGGGGCTGGCGGGCTCCAGGGCGATGCCTTCCAGAAAGCCGTAGAAAGAGAGATTGAAGTCGAACCGGGTCTGCTCGCCGTCAGTGATCACATCCAGTCCGGAGGCAATCTGGTCTTGAATCGCAACCATGGCCGCATCGTCCTGCATCTCCGCCACATCGGCGCTGCCAAACTGGTCCAAATGCTGCGCAGAAAACTCCAGCCACCCAGGGAAAGGGTAACTACCGACCACGGACGTACGCAAAGGCTGTTCCTTCATGGGACAAAGGCTAAGCCGCATTCCTCCATGGCGTCAACCAGCACCCGCAAACCGCAACAAATGAGGTTATATAATACAAACCGCCTGCCTTGAGACCGCTTTTTTCACTTCAGCGGAGGCAGCTTGGCATAAGCGCTTTGCGGAAGTTCCAAAACTTTCTGGCGGCTGCTTTCACCGCGAAGAAGCGTAATCTGGCTCTTCGCACACCCCAGTGCTTTGGCCAGGAACTGGATCAGTTCGACATTGGCTTTCCCATCCACAGGCGGCGCGCCCAGTTTCATCAGCATGACGGAGCGGCCCTTTTCATCCATGCCCCAGCCGGAAAATTCTGTCTTGCGGGCATTCGGAGTGACACGCACCACCAGTTGCGTCAAAGCTGTTTCGGAGTCGTTTGAATTCATCATCCTCTCGCGGCCAAGATGCCAGATGCGATGGCTTCTGCAATGGCCTGCCTGTGGGCCGGGCTGCCGCAACGCCGTGCCTCCGCCCGGTTGCTAATGTAACCGCACTCAATCACCGCCGCCGGCATCTCGGTGCTGCGCAGCACTTTGAGATTGCGATTATACAGGCCGCGGTTGTTTCCCGGCACACGGCGGTCCAATGAACGCAGAATGCTTCCGGCCAAAACTTTCCCCCGGCTGCTGCGGTAAAAACCTTCGAGCCCGCAGACGCTTGTGCGGCGGCAAGCATTGAAATGAATGCTGACAAAAACGGATCTCGAGTAGCGGTTGGCAATGCGCGCCCTGCCGTCCAGTTCCACAAAGGTGTCTGTGCGCCGCGTCATCACCACGCGGAGTCCGCGTTTCTTCAAGAGGCGCTCCACACGCTGGGCCACATCCAGACACAGGCGTTTCTCCACCAGCCCGTGCCAGGCGGCACCACCATCCTTGCCCCCATGCCCCGCATCCAGGACCACCGTGCTGAAAGACAGCGCGTGAACAGCGTGAGGCACCCACAGCACGGCCAAAACCAGACCGAACAACCAACGGCGGAACGAGGGGGGACAAACCATTTGTTAAACTTTACTTAAAAGTCAGGCTATGGTAAACTCAAAAAACGCAGTGTTTCGGGCTTCCTCAGTGCAATTTTCACCTTTGAACCGCCGCTCCCTCTGCTACAAGACAAAGCATGTCCGGACTCGCCAAACTCGATCACCTCATCTCCCTCCTGGATGATGAATCCCAGGTCGTTCAGGAAGCGGTGCAAAAAGAACTCTGGAGCATCCGCCGGGAACTGCCTGAGCGCCTGCGGCTGATGGACCGGCCGCTGACATCTGAAGAGGAGCAGCATCTCAACCGCCTGATGGAACCGGCGCGTCAGGCCGAACTGGAAGAAACCTGGATGCGCTGGCGCTGGCTGGACCACCCGACCACGCAACTGGAAGAGGGCATGGCCCAGATTTCAGCCTATCTCCAGGGCTGGCGCACCCAGCCCGGCGACCTCGCCAAACGCCTGGATGCCCTGGCGGAAGAGGCGTTCAAAGACCAGGGCCGCATGGATGCCCGGGAACTCGGAGAGTGGCTCTTTGGCATGCGCGACGGTGCCGTCCGCTTTCGCGGCAACAGCAAGGACTATTATGCCCCGGACAACAGCAACCTGTTCTGGGTGCTGGACACCGGGCTGGGAAACCCCATCAGCCTCTGCTGTCTGTATCGTTTGTTAGGCCAGCGCTTCGGCATCGAGGTCGAAGGCTGCAACTTCCCGGGCCATTTCCTCGCCCGGGTGGAGCACGGCGAAAGCACCTGGCTGGTGGATTGCTTCAACCGCGGCCGTTTCATGCTCTCCAGCGACGTGGCCCGCCATCATCCGGCTGCCAACCCCTCCATTGAAGACGTCATCCGCACGGCGGCCAGCACGGATGCCATCCTTCTGCGCATCCTGCGAAATCTGGACGAGGCCTTTGACCGCCTGAACAACCTCCAGCAGCGGCAGGTGATGCGCAATCTGGCCGTCAAACTGATGGAGGACTGAACGCGGCCCGCCAGTTCTGCCATGCCCAGCCCCGAACAGTTGCGTGAGCGCTTTCTCCGTGCCGTCGCGCCGGAGAGCCAGTTCTACCGTGTTCTGGATCATCTCGCCGGGGTTTCGTTCTTTGCCAAAAACGCACGCTTCCAGATCGTCTGTGCCAACCGGCACTTTGTCGAGAGCCTGGGTTTTCAGCGGGAGGAGGAACTGATTGGCAAAGAAGATTTTGATGTCTTCCCTGCCCGGCTGGCAGAGAACTTCCGGCGCGATGACGAAGCTGTTCTTCTCAGCGGAGAGGCCCGGCTGAACCTGGTGGAATTGTTTTTCAACCCGCAGGGCATCCCGGACTGGTTCATCACCAACAAGCTGCCGGTCCGCGACCGCCAGGGACGCGTGATCGGTATCATGGGCACGACCCAGAGCTACGGGCATGCTGTGCAGACGGTGCACCCCTACCAGCAGATCGAGCGCGCGCTGACTTACATCCGCAGTCATTTCCGCGAACGCATTACGGTTGAAGAGCTGGCCTCCATGGTCCATCTTTCCACCCGCCAGTTGCACCGGAAGTTTGTGGAGACCTTCGGCTGCAGCCCGCAGGCGTTCATTCTGAAACTGCGCATCCAGGCCGCCTGTGACGCCCTGCAGCATGAAGACGCGCAGATCAGCCAGATCGCTGCCCAGGTGGGCTTTTGCGACCAGAGCAGTTTCACCCAGCATTTCCACCGCCACATGGGCATGACTCCGCTGAAGTACCAGCGGCAGTTCCGCCTCGTCAGAAAAACCGGAGAATGACATCCCATACCGCCACCGAGCCCGCCGCCCTTCTTTCCTTCCTTTTTGCCTCCTGGCCGGAGGTGAAGCGCACCAAGATCAAGCAATGGCTGCGTTTCGGCGCGGTTCACATCAACGGGCGCAGCATCACCCGCCATGATCACGCACTGCAGGCAGGAGATGTGGTGGAGATCCGGCCGCAAAAGGCACCGCCGCCCGTCACACCGCTGCCTGCGGGCATGGCCGTGCTGCATGAGGATGATGCCCTGCTGGTGATCCGCAAGCCTGTGGGACTGCTGACCATCGCCACGGACAAGGAGCGTGAAAAGACCGCCTTCAAGATCATGACCGACTGGCTGCGGGAGAGCTCCCGCGCTGCCAATGCCAGACTGTGGATCATTCACCGCCTGGACCGGGAGACCTCCGGGCTTCTGGTGCTCGCCAAGACAGAGGAAGCCAAGACCTGGATGCAGGAAAACTGGGAGCGCATGGAAAAGCGCTACCTCGCTGTGGTGGAAGGCAGCCTGCCCGCAGAGAGCGGCACCCTCACAGGGCATCTGGATGAAACCCAGCCGCACCGGGTTTTCATCACCGACCGGCCGACCAAAAACACCCGAGAGGCCGTGACCCACTACCGGGTGCTGGGCACCGCCTTTGGCCGCAGCCTTGTGGAAGTCACCCTGGACACAGGGCGGCGTCACCAAATCCGCGCCCAGCTTGCAGCAGCGGGCTGCCCGATCGTGGGGGACGACAAATATGGTGCCAAGACAGATCCCGCCAAACGGGTAGCGTTGCATGCCGTGGCGCTGAAGCTGCTGCATCCAGATGATGAGCAGGAACTCCAGTTTGAGGCTCCGCTGCCGCAGGAACTGGCCCGGCTGGTGCCTCAGGCTGGCCAGTGAAGCATCCCCGGGCTGCTGGAGACCCCTGACTGAACTTCCTGCGGAACGGCAGTCCCGCAGTTGCGCACCGCCCTGGCGATGCTCCAATACGCCATGAGTTTCCCCGGTCGTTTCCTGGTTGTTTTGCTTTGTCTGTGGTCTGCCGCCACCGTGGTGGCCTCGGCCGCCAGCAAGGGCAAGTCATCCCGAAAATCCAAGTCACGCGCGCAGGCGGAGGCCGCCGCGCCAGTCCCTGTCCCGCCACGCCCCATACCCAGCGCCGCAGGCAAGCCTAACGTACTGTTCATCATCGCCGATGACCTGAGGGATTTCACCGGCTGGCAGGGCGGACATCCCCAGGCAAGGACGCCCAATATGGACCGGCTGGCGCGCCAGGGCATGCGGTTCACCAACGCGCACTGCAACTATGCCTTGTGCAACCCTTCCCGCACCAGCCTTCTCACCGGTCTGCTGCCCGCCTCCAGCGGCGTCTTTGGCAATGAGCAAGACTGGCGGCGCAGTGTCCAGATCACCGGCAAACCGACCTTGCCCGAATACTTCCGCTCCATGGGTTTCACGACCGCGGCCGCAGGAAAAATCTTCCATGCCAACCATGGCGGTCCGCAAAGCCGGCTGGCAGGCTGGCACGGCGGCAGGCGCGGCTATGAACAGGATGCGGCCTGGCATCAGCGTTTTCCAGAACCCGGGGTTCAGATCCCTCCCCTGCCCGTACCGCCTGGACAAAACTACAACGGCCTGGACATCTGGCACTGGGACTGGAGTCCGCTGGACCTTCCCGATGTGCTGACGGATGACGGAGCTGTCGTCAGTTGGGCAGGCCAGTTTCTCTCTCAAAAAGCCGAGACTCCCTTCTTTCTCGCTCTGGGTCTCTACCGCCCGCACTCTCCCTGGTATGTGCCCCAAAAGTACTACGACCTTTTTCCGCTGGACAGCATCCGGCTGCCGGAGGTGAAAGAGGATGACCTGGACGATCTGCCGCCCGCAGGAAAGCTGCATGTGAAACCTGGTTCCCCTCACGAACAAATTGTCAAAAGCGGCAAATGGAGGGAAGCCGTGCAGGCCTACCTGGCCAGTGTGGCTTTCTGCGATGCCATGCTGGGCGAAGTGCTGAAGAGTCTGGAAGCCGGACCGAACGCACAGAATACCATTGTCGTCTTCACCTCTGACCATGGCTGGTACCTCGGTGAAAAACAGATGTGGCACAAAGGCAGGCTCTGGGAGGGAGGTACCCGGGTACCGCTCACGGTGTATGCCCCGGGCCTCACCACGGCAGATTCCACCAGCAGCCAGCCAGTGTCATTGATCGACCTCTACCCGACATTCTGCGATCTCGTTCAGATTGAAAAACCTGCGCACCTGGACGGCCACAGTCTGCTGCCCATCCTCAAAGACCCCGCTGCACCGAGCAACGGCCCTGCTGTGACGACGATGAACGGTGGAGACAAAGCGGCCTATGCAGCACGCAGCGAGCACTGGCGCTACATCCGTTATCCTGGAGGCGGCGAAGAGCTGTACGATCACCGCAATGATCCGCATGAATGGAAGAATCTGGCCAATGATCCAGCCCACGCCGCCATCAAGCAGGAGCTTGCGGCGGCGTTTCCGAAGGAGTTTAAAAAAGCCCAGAGACCGGTGGAAGAAATCGGACTGAAACCCAGCGAGGATGGCAGCGTGGACATCCTGTTTCAAATCGGGGACGAAATCCCGGCTGGTGCCGCCCCACCCATTGCTGGACGAGGTCTGTTTATCGATGCCTTTTTCCAGTACAATCCCCTGGTGGATGGCGACAGCACGCTGCTCTCCCATGGCGATGAGCAGCTGGGCTGGGTGCTGCATGTGCTGGATGGCAAACCCACCCTCAGTGTCTTTGCCGACGGCAAGGTCACGGCCATCAGCGGTGATGATCTGGATGCCGGCCCCTGCAACATCCGCGCGACGCTGGATGCCGACGGGCTGATGTCCCTGGCCGTTCCGGGCCAGAGCGAGATTCTGGGCACTGCGCCCTTTGAACATGGATTTCCCGGCGAACCTAAAAAAGGCATGGCAGCAGGCCAGAGCTTTGGTCCCCTGAAACTGGCCACCTACCCCAACAGCACTCCTTGGGACGGCCCGGTCAGCCGCCTGCGCCTCACCCTCTCGCCGCCCAAACCCGCCCCGGCAGCCGCAGGTAATTGACCGCGACCCGGAAGAGGGTTATGGAGACCACCCCACACCGCCATGCGCTGCCGCATCATCAAAGACTTCCGTTTCGAGGCCGCCCAAACGCTGCCCAATCTCCCAGGCAATCACAAGTGCACCCAAATGCACGGGCACAGCTTCAAGGTGGAAATCGCCGTTGAAGGCGAGGTGGATCCGCACATTGGCTGGGTCTACGATCACGCTGAAATCAGCAAGGCCATGAAGCCGCTGCTGGACCGCATGGACCACGCCTACCTGAACGAAATCGAAGGGCTGGAAAATCCCACGATTGAAA